>NZ_RZRO01000028.1:0-64220 GCF_003997975.1 Mesorhizobium sp. M7A.F.Ca.US.005.03.1.1 | reverse complement strand
CATCGTGCCGCCGAACTGCCTGTCTGGCTGCACAGATACAATTGGCATCGTCCACATGGCAGCCTAAAGTCAAAAACGCCTATCAGTCGCCTCGCCCTGATCGAGGACAACCTGTTGAAGCTCCACATCTAGGGCATGCGAAAATAGAAAATAACGGGCAAAAAGATGCGCCTTTTCCGACTCCGAGCCTAGATGGTTGAAAGCCTCGAAGTACTCCTTCGTCCGCTCGAGGAGATCTCCCGCATAAAGCGCCAACGGCTGTGACACGGTGACCCTCGGGCGCGCCTTGACCTTCGGCGTCTCAGGTCCACTCTTGGCCATCTCAGATTATCGGCTTAATTCCGGTGCCGGTATGCGACAAAGCCGAACAGAGTAGCCGCTGCGACGTTGAAGATTGCCCACAGCTCGCGCGGCAAATGAACCGGCATGAACGGGTTGAAGATCGCTGCCGCTCCAAACAGCGCCCAAGCCAGGGTGCGATTTTCAGGGCCTGATCGCCACACCATGGCTCCGCAGTAGATCCCGGCGAAAAAGACCACCACGCGGAGGAATTGGTAATAGCCGTACGGCCATGGCGCTACCGCCAGCAGCGAGGCAATAGCTACACAGATGCAGACCAACCGGACCGTTCCGGCCGGCGTCGAAAAGCATTATTTTCAGCAAACTTGATCCTCAAACGCCCAGCACGGTTGTTAGTGGAGTTTCGGCGCCCGCCATATATTTGAAAAGCCAGATTGCCCAAGTGATCGGCCAAATGAACGCCAACATCGCATCCAGGCTCAAGTTAATCAGGATTTTTACGACCACTGATGCATGGCCCTGCCATGTGTCGACGACATTCATCACGTAGGTGATCGGCCCGCCCAGCATGAAGAGGAGGCCCAGCGGAGCTGACATGATGTTCTTCAGCATGTTTGTGTCCCTCAGAAAGGCGTGACCTTCAGTGACAGTGATACGCGCCGGTCTTATGGTTGGTATGGCAACCGTTGGCATCAGTGCCGCCACTGTGTGCAAACGCGCCGGTCGCGCAAGCGATTATTGCAGCGGCCATAGCCGCGAGAAATGTTGTTTTCATTTTATTGCCCTCCCAAAGTATTTCAGACAGAGCACTATTGCCGGTCGGGCACAAGCTGCTCGTGGCACTGTGAACACAAATAGGATAGATGCTCCTCTGTGCAGGCCAAGATCGGGCGAGGAGAATACTTTGGATGGATTGCGATTGATGCACGTCCCGTTGGCGATCCTGCTGACATGGCCAAGGGTGGCGACGGCAAATGAATGCCTCTCGAAGTACACCAAGACCGACGTCTGCGCCTACGCAAAAAAAATGCAAACCGAAATGGCTCCAGCATTGCCCATGCTGATCAGTTCGAACATCTCCGTTCGGAGCATCATCGCAATCGGGCCAAGGATCGTTTTCAACGCCACCTGGGCTCAGACCGATGCGGAAGTAGACGCCAAATTGTTGGCTGCTGGCGTCTCGCGGCCGGTCTATGTCCAGAAGATCGATGAAATGACCAAAAACTATGTCTGTCGTGCGGAGGAACTATCTGCCTTCGTTCGCCTGGGCGGTGAGATCCAGTACACGTATACGACTGTGGATAATTTCCCAGTCGCGAACCCGCTCGTAGCACTCTGTCCTTAGAGCATCGCAGCACGGCTCATGACATGACTAGTCGCGGCCGATCAACCAGTTGATCAGCAGCCATGATCATTTGTTGGAACTCAATTGAGCCTGATCCGCACTAGCAAGTGGATAGAAGTGAATGTGCGGTTGCCCTTTAGCTCTACTATGCATAGAAACCACTCTGCCGGGGGGCGTAAAGTTGGGGTTGTGAGTGCGTGGGCTCTAAATTCGAAAAACTAAATAAGTTGCGTGACTCACTGCGAGAATCCAACCACGATTTTCGGGCGAGCACTCAGCTATTCAACAGCCTGGACCCTGCCAAGATCGACGGCGACCTGGATGTCATTAACCGCGGAAAGCAGCGCGGCGAGGTGAACCAACCCCCGAAAACGGCAAAGAATCTCGACGATGTCGAACATGCCATCGTGGAACGCGTTGAGGATGAGAAGAAGGCTGCGCATCACACTCTTGAGGACAACCTGCAACTCCTTGGAGGTCGTCTTGCCGGCCTCGATTTCGAGGAACAATTCGGTCTAATCCGTCAGACGAATGCCGCTAGCGTTTCGGACTTCAAAGCCTCGGTCGCCGTGGGCCTCGATGAACTTCACGGCCTGAGAAGGGCCCTGAACGACGCCGAAAAAGAGCATGCATGGTTTAAGGAGAAGCACGGTCTCGTTCGTGCCGCGCGTGTGCAGCACGGTGCCGCTCACATTTTCCGGCTATCGCTTCTGCTATTTCTGTTTCTGGTCGAGACAGCGATGAACGGCAACTTCCTGGCCAAGGGCAATGAGCAGGGATTTTTTGGTGGCATCCTTGAGGCTGCGGCATTCTCTTTCATCAACATCGGGGCGGCTTTGCTCCTGGCGGTTTTCTGCGCTCGTCTCGTCACCCATCGGTCGTTTTTCGTAAAATTCGTTGGGATCATTTCAATCCTTTTCTATATCGGCTTGGCGATTTCGATAAACTTGGCGCTAGCGCACTACCGTGAGGTCAGCGGCTCGCTCGCTGACGGCGCCGGCGCTGAGGTCATCCGTAATATGCTCGCCAATCCAGCGGGTCTCACGGACATCAAGTCCTGGTTGCTGTTTGCGATCGGCCTGATGTTTTCGCTTTTCGCTTTTATCGACGGCTGGTTCGTGCTCGACCCTTACCCAGGCTACACTGGCGTTGAAAATCGGCTCGTTCGACGGCGCGATGACTACATCGATCGAAAGAAGGAACTGATCGAAGAGCTGCAGGATGTCCGCGACGACCACAACGAAAAAGTGGAGGAAATCGTCAAGCAGCTTGGTAGTCGCCGGCGCGAGCACCGCGCGATTGTCGATCATCGATCGAGGCTTCTGGCTCTTTTTGCGCAGCATCAAGACCAATTGGAGCGAGCCTGCAATCAGCTTTTGTCGATGTATCGGGAAGCCAACATCCAGGCGAGGACCGAGCCGGCGCCCAAGCATTTCGGAACGCCCTACAAACTTGATCGCATCAAGCCATACGTCACCGGCGAGCGGGAGTGGAATGAGGGAGATGTTGGCGCATCAATTCGCCAGGCGCAGGAGGAACTCAACGAGCAGGTTCGTCTGATTGGTCAGGAATGCGAACGGGGAATTGAGCAGTACCGAGATCTTGATAAGCTTCACCCGGACAGCGTGAATGTCTAGGCGAACCCGCAGACGCAAGAAAGGCAATGCGGGTACCATTGCCGCGGCCATTGCCCTTGGTGTGCTATCCGTTGCGATGTTGGCCGGCTTCGGCTGGATGTGGACCAGGTCTGGCAATGGCCATATCGACGCCAACACGAATTGCCCATTGGACGGACCCTCCAGCCTGACCGCCGTCCTCATCGACGCCACTGATCCAATTTCGGCAACGACGATGGCTGATCTCAAGAACGAGTTCCGAAAGACCATTGGGCAGGTCGAGCCGGGTGGGTATGTGAGGATTTATACCCTGAGCTCGGCGCCTGGTGAGCTGACGGTGATGTTCGATGGATGCAATCCCGGTGATGGGTCGACCGTCGATAGTTGGACCAACAATCCTGCGCGGCGTCAAAAGAAGTGGGAAAACGCCTTCGGCGATCCTTTGAACAAACTTCCCGATGAAATCCCGAATGCGGCTTCCGCGAGCCAATCTCCGATCATGGCTGGAATTCAGAAAATCAAGCTGTCGCTCTTCGATAGCAGCTTGGCCAAACAGGGCAGTCCCAAGCGATTGGTGGTCGCCTCTGACATGATCGAGCATACGACGATTTACTCGCAGTACCGATCGGGACTGGATTACCAAAAATACCTCAACAGCGCCGCCGACCGCACATATGGGACGTCGCTGGATGGGGTGGGCATCACAATTCTTTATATCGATCGGGCAAAGAAGCCATTTCAGACCCTGGATCACGCGGAGTTCTGGACACATTGGGTCCAGAACCATCACGGCGAGTTCGAAAAGCTGGTTGGCTTGGATGGGTTAAACTGATGGCGAGAGCGCACGACAAACCTTTGCTGGATCATCCACGTCTGCCGGTCGTGGTTTTCGCGGCATTGACACTCGGCGGGTGTGTATTCATCGCCATTGCAAAACTCTCAGGCGTAAATCCGATCGTCGCGGCGGTAGCACCGGCCTGCCTGATGTTTTTCTATCTCGGGGTTTCGATCTTTGCTGGAAAGCTACAACTGCACGACGAGCAGACCGGCGATAACCTCTACTATATGGGCTTCCTGTTCACCCTGACGAGCCTTGGGGTCTCGCTGTTTCAGTTTGGAACGGAAGGCTCAACCGACACGATCGTCCAAAATTTTGGCATCGCGATCACGTCGACGATCACCGGTATTGCTCTGAGGGTTTTCTACAATCAGATGCGGCGCGATCCCGCGGACATTGAGCGAACGGCGAGGCACGAACTTGCCGACATGACACGGCGTGTAAGAGCCGAGATGGAAAGCGTAACCAGGGAGTTCGCCGACTTTCGTCGTGTCAGCCATCAAATGCTCGAAGAGGGCTTTGCAGAGATTGCCGAGCAAGCGGCACGCAATGGGGAGCACATTCGATCTGCCCTGGACAATATTGCCATGGAATCGATCAAGCCTGTCCAAGAGGCGTCTGCCAAGCTCAGTGACGCGTTGCAGCACAATTTCGGGCAAGTCGAAACCCAGTTTGCTTCGATAGCGAACCGCGTTGGAGCTGCAGCGGATTTGCTGGATAAAGCCAACAGCTCGATGTCCAACTCTGTTGGAAAGCTCGGTAATCAAGCCGACAATATGGCTGCCAAGCTGGAAAAGGTGGTTGTTCCTGATGAGGTGCTGAAGAACGATCTGGCGCCGATGGTCAAGCTCCTGGGTAATGCTGTCGCACAATATGCGATAAAAACCGAAACAGCCTCGCAAGAGCAGCAAACGCGGATGACCGGTCTTGCCGACGCAGTGATCAAGGTGGCGACTGGAGTGGAGAGAGCGGCAGCGGCCGCAGAAAAGACCGCAGAAACTGTCCAAGCGCAGCAGCGTTTGACTGAGGAGTTCATGGCTGTGATGCAGAAACACAGCAATGAAACACGCGGCCTCGTCGCAACCCTTACACAACATAGCCTCCCGGCCGTGCGCACTCCCCAGCCTCTGAGCAATGCGATAGCGAACGATGTCGAGCGAGTGGCGGCACCTTCCACTGTTGCCTCCCCTGTGGAGACGCCAATCAAGGTTTCGGATGACACGGAGGGCGACACCTTCCGATCGTTAAGCAGTCCGGCGGAGGTGGAGAAGGGTGAACCGCCAAAGAGAGCAAGTTGGTGGGGCAGGTGAGTGAGGTTAGCGGAACAGCCATTACGTTTGAGCGCAAGGGCTATGGCCGCGGCCTGATACTCGGCCTGACGATGGCTGAGACGATGCTGCTTCTCGTTTTCTGCCTTTTGCTTGCTGCAGGCGCGCTCATCGCCAAGACAAAGAAAGAGGCTGCGGCAGCGCAGAAGATTGCGCAGTCCCTCAATGAGAACGCTCGCAAGCTTGACGAGGAAAACAAGCGGTTGCTGGCTCAGCTGAATGCCATGGTCAAGCCTGCAAGTCGACGCAATGTACCAGATCAAGAATGGCGTGAATTGGTCCGGGCCAAAGAGGCCGCAGAGGCAATCAAAAAAGTGGGACTGACCCTTGAGGAAGCGGTGAAAAGCGCGCCGGCCGCCAAAGTCCTCTCTGACAACGACGTCGACGTTGATCAGGCCAAAGCCATGATCGAGAAGATGAAGGTTCTGCGCGAGCTCGGCTACGTTGGCACGGGCAAGACGTCCAAGGATCTTGCTGACGCACTGAAGAAGGCAAGGAACGAGGCCTCTGCTGACAAGCCACACGATTGGCCACCGATCATCAGTCTTAGCGAGCTCGATGGCTATAATTTCGATACTGGAAGTGCGGAGCTTTCCGGTGGCTTCAAAACGAAGTTGCGGCAGATGTCGAAGACCATTGCTGGAATTGCAACTTCCTATGGTGTGGACGTCATTGAGGTGATTGGCCACACGGACGAGCAGGCGATGTCCGGTGACTCATCGAATATGGACAGAGGCCTTCAGCCCGTACTGGCGCGCAAGATGGACATTGGCACACTCCATCCTGCCGACAATGCCGGGCTTGGATTAGCGCGAGCGATCTCCGTCACAGGCATCCTGCGCGATATGCCGGAACTGAAAGGCTTCACCATCCTGCCAATGTCCGGCGGCCAGTTGATATTGCCTGGCGACCGGCTCACCGACGGCGCACAGGCCGGCGACGTCAAGGCGAGGAGGCGAATTGAGATCAGGGTCAGGCAACGTTCGCGAGAGACAGATATTGGACTGGTTCCGGTACCAAAGTTGTGAGGCGAACTGCCCTTGGGTTTCGCTCACAGGGCTTGGGGGGGATTGCGGGGATGGGGTTTTACGTTCGAAAATCGATTAGTGCGGGACCTTTCCGCTTTAACTTCTCGTCTGGCGGGGTTGGCGCGTCCGTTGGCGTGCAAGGTCTTCGTATCGGGACTGGCCCACGAGGGCATTATATTCATGCAGGCGTCGGCGGTCTCTACTACCGAGGCACTTTGGGAAAGCGCAGCGCCAAGCAGACGCTGCAACTGTCTGAATTCCCATCTGGGCCAAAGCCCCATCCAACATCCTCACCCGTGGAATATGTCAGCGGTGGCGTCGTGATGAGAGAAATCGAGTCCGCCGATGTGATCGAGATGCGTGATGAGACATTTGCCAATGTGCTTGATGAAATCAATGCGAGGCAATCGCAGACGCGAATGTCGCTCATCCTGGCCGTGCTGTTTGGGATCGCCGGATTGATCGCAGGCGCAATGCTGGGAGGTGGGGTGGCGCTGATCGGTATTGCTGCCTTTTTGCCGGGCATGCTTATTGGCAACTGGTTGGACAGCTACCGCCGGGTGAGCGTGCTCTACTATGATTTGGAGCAGGACGCGGAGGCGGCCTACGGGCGACTTGTCGCCGCCTTTGACACGCTCACACGCTGCGCGGCGAGTTGGCATGTCGCGGCTGGTGGCAAGATAGAGGATCTGACGACTTGGAAGCGCAATGCGGGAGCCACGATGTTGGTCGATAAAAAGTCGACGACGCTCCAAGCTTCCTTGCCGACGGTTGTTCGCAGCAATGTCACACCACCGTCGATACACGTCGGCCGGCAAATCCTTTATTTCATGCCAGACATGATTTTGGTGAAGGACGGAAACCAGTACGGTGCCGTTGGGTATGGAGACCTCAGGACGCAATTTGCCCCCAGCAATTTTATTGAGACCGGCAAAGTTCCATCTGATGCTGAGATCGTGAGCTATACCTGGGCTCATCCCAATAAGAATGGCGGACCCGACAAACGCTTCAGAGATAATCGGCAGATCCCTGTCTGTCGCTACGAAGCCTTGCGGTTTTCTAGCCCATCCGGGCTCAACGAGCTGGTGGAATTTTCCAAGACAAACGTCAGCCAGCCCTTTTGCCAGGCTCTATTGGCACTCGCGCAAATGCACCGAAACGCTGGTGGCCAGTCCGGCTTGCTGAAAGCGCGCTAAGGAATTGGCTTGGTCAGCAAATGCCTTCGCACGGAATTCCGTCGCCGTCCCGGTCCAATTTGGGTCCCCAGCTACAGTTATTGAGATACCAGCGCGCCTCATCGCATGAGGAGATTTGCTTACAATAGCGACGCGGTTGACACGAATAGCTCTGAGCTATTTGGCGACGGCCTGTAAGGCCGTAGGATGTGTCATTACCGGGTTTATTGTTGGCTGCATGTGTTGCTCGCCAATCCCAAGGGGCTGTGAAAGTGCCAACCCAGATGCCAATCTTGGCCCTTTGGGCATCTGCCTGTTGTGACGCGTAACTACCATGGCTGTATCGAGGCCAATCCAGGGCATAACCCTGTTCGACCATCCAAGACGCAATGCTAGCACCGTCCGCCCGCTGACAATCACCAACGAAGCGGTTGTAACGATCCCACGAAACAAAGTTGCACTGGATGGGTCGGGATTGACTGAGGAAGATGTCCAGTGCTTCTGCGGATTTGCGGCCGCATGGGTATTCTTGCCCGCTTGCGTCGCTGCAGTTTTGGCTGCTTTCAGGTGCGTCGATGCCATTGAAACGAATACGCTGTCCGTGGATCTCGATCGTGTCCCCGTCAACGATGGACGCTACGCCGACGATAGGCTTCGGTTTTGACCCGAGTGCGCTTGCTGTATTGGGTCCCGCGATCTGGTTGCCCCACCCTGTAAAGTAGGAGGTGACATAAGCGCCCACTGCTAGCGTGATCACCAGGATCGCGGCTAATGATTTATGTGAAAAGAAACGCTTGCGCATAATTGAAACCCGGCCGCGTCTTGGCCGCGAGCTGCGGCGATGGGAATAGCGATCGCGATTCAATTTTCGATCCTTTGCGAAGCTGCCAAATGTTTTGCTAGCGCGTCTTTGACTTCTTGGCTGCTGCTTTCTTGGGCGCGGCTGCTGTGCGACCGAGGCCAATCGATTTTGCCAATCTGGAGCGATTGGCTGAATAGTTAGGCGCGACCATGGGGTAATCGTTGGAGAGGCCCCATTTTTGGCGATAGGCGTCGGGCGTCAGTCCAAAATGCGTGTTCAAGTGTCTCTTGAGGGACTTGAACTTTTTGCCGTCTTCGAGGCAGACGATGTAGTCTGGAGTGACTGAGCGCTTGGGGTTGACCGCGGGAACTTGGTCGGGTTTTTCCGGTTCGGACGGCTGGCCGATACGCGCTAATGACGAATTGATGCTGGCAATAAGGTCCGGCAATGAGGAGACCGGCACTGAATTCTTGCTCACATAAGCCGCAACGATATCGGCGGTAAGCTCCATCAGCGCGGTGGCCGTATTTTGGATTTCGTCAGTCACTTCATGGCTCCGGACTTCTGCAGTGAAATCCCGATCTATTACTTATCGGCTAAAAAAACCAGTAGAGGGAGGATACTAAATGCCAGGCGCTAATAGTGATGAATGTTAAAGCGCCAATCAGAATGCGGAACCACGAGAGACGGTGGATTGATTGGGCGCGGCGTTTTCTTTGTATGACCAGGAAAGCGGCTTGAGGCTCACAGGCGGATGCATTTAGATTTGGACGAGTAGGACCTACGCATGACATTTTCGAAAGACCCGCCGCCGGAGGTTAAGCCCCAGAAGGATAAGGCAAAGACTGGATCTGAATTGGACCGCGTTCCAAGTGCGGGAGCCATTCGGGTCCGCAACGGACTCTCTGTGTCAGAAAAAGACATTGTGGAGGCGGCTAAATACGGGGGCAGGGAGCGAGAATCCTCGTCGGATAGCGACTAGGCAAAGGGGGCCAAGAATGCAGGCTCTGACCCATATCACACGTCGCAATATTGGACGGTGTCCAGAAGTGATCGCAGTCGTTTCTAATTGAACACGGCTGTTTTTTCTTGCGCGAACGCTCTACGCGGGCTCTAGCTGGTTCTCCTTTCAAAGGGGATGTAAGTCTTGGACGTAAAACAGTCAGTCTTCCAAAGCGATCTCCCTCTAAAGGAGAAACTCGAGCGCGCCAGGATGGAGTTGCTCGATCTTTCCGCCCGCAATCGACTTTTGAATGTGCCGCGGTTTTCCAAGAGCGCGAAGACGATCGATATCGTCGATGAGAAGTCGTCCGAAATTTATCGATTGCTGGTGACCGAAGGAAAGGCTTTTACCTTCCTGGCCGGCAAGCCCGATAGGCCGAAAGCGGGCCAGGATGAAAGCAGCCCTCCAGACGAAGAGATCGACTATTCCCCCGTCGCTCTCGCCCAACCAGAGGACGATGGAGTCGATAACAGAGGGATATCCGCGCGGCACTCGGACACCAAGCTGCAGACGCGTATGACCCCAACTGGGCTGCAGCGGCGGCTCCTTGATCTCTACCATGATGCCCGCACACTCGAGGAAGAGCAGGGCGTCAATATCCTCTTTCTGGCCCTTGGAATGCTGAAGTGGATTGACCCGAACAACAAAGAGAACATCCGTCAGGCCCCCCTCATTTTGGTGCCGGTTCGGCTTGAGCGAGGGGCCGCTGGAGAAAAATTCCGCCTACGAGCCCGGCCGGAAGATCTTACCGCAAACCTCTCCTTGGAACTCTATCTCGACCGCATTCACAAGCTCGCTCTGCCGCGTTTTGAGGTGGGAGATGACTTCGACGTCTCGGCCTATCTCGATGCCGTTGCCGAAGCAATTTCGACCAAAGAGGGTTGGGAGGTGCTTCGCGACGATATGGTGCTCGGCTTCTTCTCGTTTGCGAAGTTCTTGATGTACCGTGATCTGGATCCGGATCTCTGGCCCGATGGCGCAAAGATTATCGAACAACCGAAGATCCGCTCGCTTCTTTCAGATGGTTTCGAAACACGCGAGCCGCTTATGTCGGACGACATAGCGATTGATCCGCACATTGCGCCCGCCGAAATGTTGCATATCGTCGACAGTGACAGTTCTCAGACACTGGCGATCCATGACGTCAGAAAAGGTCGCGACCTCGTTATCCAAGGTCCGCCTGGGACAGGAAAATCGCAGACGATCGCAAACATTATTGGGTCGGCCGTTGCCGACGGAAAGACCGTGCTGTTCGTGGCCGAAAAGATGGCAGCGCTGGAGGTCGTCAAGCGACGGCTTGACACTGCTGGGGTGGGGGACGCCTGCCTTGAGCTGCATAGTAACAAGGCGAACAAGCGCATGATGCTAGAGGAGCTGCGGCGAACCTGGCAACTCGGATCGCCCAGGGGCCAGCTTCCTTCTTCCCTAACTGATCGCTTGCTGGAGGCTCGCGATAAACTCAACGCACATGCTGCACGAATGCACGTTGCGTTCGGAGCGTCCGAACTCACTCCTTATCAGGTTCTCGGCCAGCTAACCCGACTAAGGCAGGTCGGTCAGAAACCAGTGGACATCGAACTTACGGATGCCACAAGCTGGACAACTGACGGCGTTTCGCAACGTCGCAAATTGCTCGATGAGGTCTCTCAGCGGATCAACGAGATCGGCTTGCCGATCCACCACCCGTGGCGGGGAGTTGGCCTGGATGTCGTTCTTCCAACGACCATTGAGAGGCTCGTCCCACGCATCGCGGCGTTGCTGGACCAAGCCAAGGCACTGCACGCCAAACTGGTCGGTATCGCTGAGCGGATCAAGGCCGAGCCTCCGAAAATTCTCAGCGACAGCGGCGAGATAGAAGATCGCGCTGAGCTTCTCGCGTCCGCGCCTGGACTTCCTGCCGAGGCGCTCGTCTCGCCGGTATGGGATGAGCGTCCGAAAGACATTTCA
The DNA here is from genome assembly GCF_003997975.1 of Mesorhizobium sp. M7A.F.Ca.US.005.03.1.1. NCBI lineage: Bacteria > Pseudomonadati > Pseudomonadota > Alphaproteobacteria > Hyphomicrobiales > Phyllobacteriaceae > Mesorhizobium > Mesorhizobium sp. M7A.F.Ca.US.005.03.1.1. Next base: position 52,838 of record NZ_RZRO01000028.1, on the reverse strand, counting down.
TCGCTTCTCTGGTCAGGAACGGATTTCGCCCGCAAGTCCGAGGAACTTTCGGAGCAGTTGGCGGCAACGGCTATCGACACGCCAATTGAAGGTCTCGAGACAGAGCTTGCAAAGCTTCCCTCGGAATTTCCGAAAGATGGTTTCCATCGTGCGCGACAGCTCACCATTCTGCTCCCACGCTTGAGGGAAGAAGCTGAGCGCCTGAATCAGGAACTCGGATCGGCGATATTGCCAGACACGTTGGCAGGCTTGCTCAGGCTGGCCGTGACCGGCGAGCGAGTAGCGGCAGCACCTGACGCAAGTCCGGAGGCCTTCGCAGCCACCGTTTGGGACTCCGGACTTGAGCAGGCAGGCGACCTTGCCGACAGCGTAGCGACGCTTGAGGCTGCCAGAGCCGACCTTCAGGGCAAGGTTGTTGACGCGGCGTGGAGCACCGAGGTGGCCGCGGCGCGGCAGGCGCTCGCCACACACACGGGAATATTGAAAGCATTGAACGGCGACTACCGTCGCGCCACAGCACTTGCGCGGACTATTGTGGTCGACCCTAGCGCGCCTGCGACGCAGATAGTTGGTCTCCTCGACCTTTTGATGAAGGGTCAGGCTGCCGCAGCAAGAGTCCGCGAAGGCGACGCTTTTGGCCGTTCCGCCTTCGGGGCAGATTGGCGTGGGGAGCGATCGGCTTCCGCGCCACTGCTCGCGCTAGTGGAGTGGATGCGGACTCTACGAGGGCTAGGCCCCGAACCTCGGATTATCGCCGGCCGGATGGCGGAACGCTCCGAGGCCGGTGCGCGTGCAGCGCGCGTTCGCAAGGTTATCGAAATCGGTCGGCCAATTATCGAAGGTTTCTGGAACGATCTCGGGCACCTCGCGTCATCCATGCTAGGCGACGTGGCTTCCGCCGAGCGGGCCTCGCTGCAACTGATGGAAGCGAAGGCGAGCACTGTAGCTCAAGCCGATGATGCGTCACGACAGGTTCTGACTGACGTTCCGGATCTAATCACTGAGCGGGTGGAGCTACTGCGCCGACTAGGCAGACTACAAGCACTTGCTCAAGGGATCGATGCGGGAGAGAGCCTTGGCAAGTTCGTATTCGGCTCGTCGTGGCACGGTCGAGGATCCGATTGGGCCGCTCTCACGCAAGCCGAGCTTTGGCTGAAAGAAAATGGCTCGATCCGACATCTGGCTGCGCGGTTGCCTGAAAGAATCGAGATCGCAAACTCGGCACGTTCAGCACGTGAAGCGGCCCAAGCGGCAGCGCGGGAATTGAAGGCGCTTACAGGGGATTTGAAAGCCGATGCTCCCTCCTTGTTTGGAGTAGTCGATTTTCCGGACGTCGCGATAGGCGAGGTCGTTTCTCGGCTGCAGGGTTGGCTCGATCATCAGGAGCAGCTCTCGAAATGGGTTGCCTATGAAGAGCGATCCGAAACGGCCCGAAAGGCTGGACTGGGACAGTTGATAGACGGCCTAGCCAACGGCCAGATTACAACAGGATCGGCTCGATCAGTTTTTGATATGGCCTACTACGAACGAATGTTTCTGGCGATGGCGACCGATGAGCCGGAGCTGGCAAGGTTCGACGGGGAACTGCATTCCAGGGCTGTACGTGACTTCGCAGATCTGGACCGCCAGCGCATCAAGGCCGGCGCCATCGAAGTTGTAACGGCTCATCACCGGAAAATTCCTTCAAGAGACGGCGGAGCTGGACCTGTCGGACTGCTTCGTTCTGAGATGGCGCGCAGACGAGGCCACATGCCCATCCGGCAATTGATGCAGAAGGCAGGCCCTGCCATCCAGGCGCTGAAGCCAGTGTTCATGATGAGCCCGCTTTCGGTGGCGCAATTCCTGTCGCCCGGCCGGATGTCCTTCGATCTGCTCGTGATGGACGAGGCGTCTCAGATCCAGCCCGTGGACGCACTTGGCTCGGTCGCCAGGGCCAGTCAGGTGGTCGTCGTTGGCGACGAACGCCAACTGCCACCCACGACATTCTTCGCGAAGATGACAGGCTCGCAGTCTGAAGATGACGAGGGTGAGGGCGCGCAGGTCGCCGACATTGAAAGCATCCTCGGCCTGTTCACGGCCCGCGGCTTGCCGCAGCGTATGCTGCGCTGGCACTACCGTAGCCGTCACCAATCTCTAATCGCAGTATCGAACAGCCAGTTCTACGAGAACCGGCTTTTCATCGTGCCAAGCCCTTATACCCAAGAGGCAGGTATGGGGTTGCGGTTTCATCATGTGCCGGAGGGGGTCTTCGATTCCGGCGGCACAGGAACCAATCCGGTAGAGGCGAGAGCAGTAGCGGAGGCGATCATCCGTCATGCGAAGGTGAACCCGCAAGAGACTCTAGGCGTTGCAACATTTTCGGTTAGCCAACGCCGCGCGATCCAGGATGAACTCGAAGCGCTGCGGCGACTAAATCCCGACACCGAGGAATTCTTTCACGCTCATCCAAGCGAGCCATTCTTCGTCAAGAACCTCGAAAATGTTCAAGGCGATGAGCGCGACGTGATCATGATCTCGGTGGGGTATGCCAAGAATGCCCAGGGATACATGGCCATGCGTTTCGGCCCTCTTGGCGCGGAAGGCGGCGAGCGTCGGCTCAACGTCCTCATAAGCCGCGCCAAGCGCAGCTGCGAAGTATTCGCGTCCATCACAGACGAGGACATCGACCTGGAGCGTGGCAAAGGGAAAGGCATCTTCGCCTTCAAGCTCTTCTTGCACTACGCGAGAACAGGGCGAATTTCGCTTGCCCAAGTCACGGTTCGCGAAATGGATTCAATCTTTGTAGAACAGGTAGCCAACGCGCTGATCGAAATGGGTTATCAGGTTCATGCTCAAGTGGGCATTGCCGGCTTCTTCATCGACCTCGCAGTTGCGGATCCAGAGAGGCCAGGCCGCTATATTCTTGGCATCGAATGCGATGGCGCAGAATATCACTCATCTCGCTCGGCCAGAGATCGAGACCGGCTTCGGCAGTCGGTTCTGGAAGACCATGGTTGGATCATCCATCGCATCTGGAGCGCTGACTGGTTCCAACGGCCTCGTGAGCAGCTGGAGCGAACCATACTAGCGATTGAGGCCGCCAGAAAAGAACTCGATGAGCGGGCCGAATTGGGGGTCCAGAGAAATCGAGCTGTAGCCGTGCAGGTTGTTACGGTCGACCGAGGCAACGTGACGGAAATCGGTCTCGAAAGCACAAACGGATCCGAGACACCCAATCGAGCCTACGAAGAGGCCGAACTAAAGCGACCGGGATCGTTCGAACTCCACGAGACGCCCAGCGGAATCATGGCCGGACTGGTCGAGCAGGTCGTGGCTACAGAAACGCCAATCCATGTCGACGAAATAGTTTCGCGTATTCGGGACGCCTGGGGTCTGCAGCGGGCCGGTGGCAGGATTCAGGATGCAATCGAGCGGGGGGTAAGCATAGCACAGAGAGGTGGTTCAGTAGCCCGTCGAGGCAACTTCTGCTTCAAGCCAGGTGTTCCTGTTCGTCTCAGGGATCGCAGTGGGGTCGTGTCCGCTGGATTGCGCAAGCCCGAAATGATTGCGCAGGACGAGGTCGCCCAAGGCGCTATGGAAGTCGTGAAATCCAACCTCGGTGCGACAGAGGAAGAAATCGCCACAGGCGTTGCCAGGATGCTGGGCTTCAAAGCCACAAGCGCACAATTAAGGCAGCTGATTTCAGCTGGGGTCGCCGATTTGGTTGCCAAAGGAGTGTTACGGTCCCAAGACGGCTTGTTGGTGGCCGGCGAATCCGCGAGCGAGAAATTAGCTGAAGTGTAACGGGGCGCTGCAGCGCCCTCGTTGCAATTTCTGTCGAAGCTCGGAACACCTCTTTTGCTGGCGGAGGCCGAATGGCATTTCGATTCGTACACACGGCCGATATTCATCTCGACTCGCCGCTTCGTTCGCTGGCGATGCGAAATCCCGATCTTGCCGGGCTGGTGGGCGACGCCAGCCGCCAGGCATTCGTTTCGATAGTGGATCTCTGCCTTGAGGAACGTGTGGCCGCGTTGGTCATTGCTGGCGACCTATACGATGGCGACCAGACTTCAATGAAGACAGCGCGGTTCTTGGGCGCGCAGATGACACGCCTGCACCAGGCCGGCATCATGGTTTTCAAGATCCGCGGTAATCATGACGCCCTGTCGCGGATTTCCAAACAGCTGGTATTTCCCGACACCGTTACCATCTTTGGTGGTCGTGCTCAGTCGGTATTGCAGACAGCCGGCGGTCTGGACGTCGTATTCCATGGTTTGAGCTTTGCGAACCCTAAGGCGCCGGACAGCCTGTTAACCAAATATCCGGCGGCTCGTGAAGGGGCCGTCAACATAGGCATCATGCATACCAGTCTGGCTGGATCGCCAGGTCACGACGTTTACGCGCCCTGCAGCATCGCTGACTTGCACGCCCACGGTTTCGACTATTGGGCCCTCGGCCACATCCATGCTCGCCAAGTCCATCCTGGCGCCAGTGCCGTGGTGATGCCGGGAATACCGCAGGGGAGGGATATCAACGAGGCCGGTGAGAAATCAGTCACCCTGGTGACGGTGCGCCACGACCGTTCGGTGGAGATCGAGGAACGGCTGACCAGCGTTGCGCAGTTCGAACGGGTGAGCGTCGACCTTACCGGAGCGGTGGAGTGGCCCGAGGCCGTCGCGCGTGTTCGCTTCGCACTCGAAGAGATGCGGGCAACCGTCCGATCGCGTCATGCTGTGGCTCGCATTGGCCTGACAGGAACGTCACCACTGATGTGGGCGCTGATCCGCGACAGGGACCTCCTTCTTGCCGAAGCCGAACAGGCTGCGGAACAGCTAGGCCATACGTGGGTGGAGAAGCTCGAGCTTGACCTCGCGCCGCCTCGGACGGAGACCGCCGAGGATATTGCTGATCCGATTTTCGAACTCGAGCAATCAATGCGTGCCGATGCCACCTCGGAGGCCTTCCGCGCTGAGGCGAGGGCGTTCGTCCAAAAGATGGTCGCCGACCTTCCGGCCGACGGGCGGGATTTTGCTGGGACGGACGAAGCCGGGCTGGAACAGTTCCTCGATCAGGTGCTTTCCAAGGGCGCGGACTTGGTGACTGCCCGCCTTAAGGCCGGTGGATCGTCATGAGGTTGCGGCGCCTTGACCTCATTCGTTATGGAAAGTTCACCGATCGTTCGATCGACTTCGGACCCAAACCGGAATCCGGACCTGATCTGCATATCGTGTTTGGCCTGAATGAGGCCGGCAAATCGACTGCGCTTTCGGCCTATCTAGACTTGCTGTTCGGCATCGAGGAACGGAGCCGCTACAACTTCCTGCACGAGTACAGTGCCATGCGCATCGGCGGGGTGCTGGAACTGGCCGGCTCCGAACACACGTTCACGCGTACGAAACAGCGCAGTAATTCGCTATTGAATGCGACGGGCCAACCGGTAAGCGAGGTGGCGATCACGGCGCATCTCGCCGGTCTGTCGCGCGACGCCTACACGACGATGTTCTCACTCGATGACGAGACGTTGGAAGCCGGCGGAAAATCTATCCTGGAGTCGCGGGGCGACCTCGGCAAGCTTCTGTTCACGGCCAGCGCCGGTCTTGGGAACGCAAGTGATACGTTGAACGCCCTCGAGGCCGAAGCAGACGCTCTGTATCGGAAGCAGGCGCATGGAACCGAACTGGCGCTGTTGAAGAAGCGCCTTGTTGACGTAAAGTCGCGCAGGGATGCGATCGACACCCTTGCATCAACCTACGAGGGCCTGGAGGCCGAACGTCTCGATGCAGCGCAGCAGTACGGCCGAACCATCAGCGATCGGGCGGTGCTGGTGGCCAGGCTGGATACCTTTGCTCGTTACGTGCGTGCTGCGCCGATGCTGGCGGATATCCGGCGCAAGATTGCCCGGCTGGATCAGCTGCCGGACATCGCCTCCCCAGCCCGGACATCGACGGGAAGTGTCACCGAACTGATCGATGACGATGCCAGCCTCAGAACGCGGCTGTCCGCAAACATCGACGAGACCGAGCGCCTGGCGGAAAAAGTCACTGCGGTCGACGAGGACGAACCGATCCTGTCGATTTCCGAACGCATTCGCGGGCTGGCGGAGAGCAAGGTGCGCCATACCGCGGCTGGCTTTGACTTGCCCACTCGCAGGATGGAGCTGCAAATCCTCAACAACAGCGTGGCGAGCTGCCTTGCCGCCTTGGGCCGATCTTCCGAGGCGGATCCTGGCGCGCTGCTTCTGCCTGCCGTCACCGTTGGCGTCGTTCGCGCCATGGTCGAGCAGAGGTCCGGGATTGCTACCGGGATGCGTGCCGCTCGCGACGAAGCCGCGGCGGCACTCGATGCGCTGCAGGTGGCAAGGCAGCGGGTCGGCGAGGAAAGGGCGGTGCCCGAACCTGCCAGGGCAAGGCTGGGCTCGGCTTTGTCGAAAGCGCGAGCAAGCGGACACCAGGCAGAGATTAGGACGGCTCGCGAGGCGGAAGATGCGGGAACAATCCGATGGAAGGCGGCGCTCGCGCGCTTGCGTCCATGGAACGGAGATGCCCTCGCTCTCGCCAACGTCGCGGTTCCGAGCGCCGGGCAGATTGCCGCCTGGAAGACGGTAGCGTCAGAACTGGCAAGGAACACCGCCGTACTTGCCGAACGCCTTGCTGAATACGAGGGCAACCATGCCATGCTCGCCGCACGATTGGATGCCCTTCGTGCCTCGGGCGACATTGTCGACGATGAAGCGGCTACCGCCATCCGCCGAGTTCGCGATGATGCGTGGGCAACGCACCGCGCAGCGCTGACCGGTGACACCGCTGACGACTTCGCCGTGGCATTGGCGCGCGATGACATTGCCAGCGCAGGCCGGCTGGCCGGCGCGGCGGATCTGGCTGAGATCCGGGCAACTACGCGCGAGCTGGCCGAGGCCGCGGCCAACCTGTCACGCAACGGCATCCAACGCACACAGCTCGGCAAGGATGTGGATACCCAATTGTTGGAAATCCGCGCGGCCGCCAGGGACCTGCTCGGAGACGCCGTGGAACCTTCGTCTGAGCGCCTGATCGAAAGGATCGAGGATCAGATCGAGGCGCGCAGCGATGCGCTCGCTGCCTGGGAGCAGATCGAACTTGCTCGCTTGAAGGCCGAGCGAGCCGCTGACGCCGGCGAGCAGATACGCTTGGAAATGAGAGCAGTGCTGGGAAGCGTCGGCATTGTATCAGAGTCCAACGACACCCTCGAAGCAATCATGGCCATCGCGGAGCCGTTTCTGGATCGGCAGCGCAAGGTGGACGCCGAGTATGCCGAGGCGCTCAGAATGGTGAGCTCCAAAGAAGAGGATCTAGCGGCACGACGGGTTGCAGTAGGTGTGGCGGAGCGTCGCGAGGAGGAATGGCTGGCCGGCATTACCGAAGCACTCAAGGGAACTTGGCTCGAAAGCGGGCTCTCCGCATCCGGCGTCGGCACTGTGCTCGATCAATTGGCCGAACTTTCAAGAAGCCTGCAGGAACGGGACGACCTGCAGCTGCGTATCGACAAGATGGAGGCCGACAGGGCCAATTTTCTGGTCGAGGTCATCGCCGTTGCGGTTGAAGCCGACGAGCCGACGAAGGATACCGACCCGGAGCAGTTGGCCATCCGCCTTGCCGAGCGCCTAGAGCGTGCCGAGCGGACACGTGAAACGAAGGCAAGCCTCGGCAACGACCTGAAGCGCCTCAAGGAGGCGCGCGACATCCTCGACACTGAGATTTTGGCACACGAACGCCGCAAGAACGAGGTGCTGGGCGTCTTTGGTGTCGCCACTCTGCCCGAGGTAGTCGAACGCGATGAGCTGTTGCGTGAGCGCGATGGCTTGCGCACCACCGTCGCCGAACTTGAGGAACGGATAGTGGCGGAGCTCGCGGTCGACGGATTCGAGCAGGCCCGCTCGATCCTGGACGCGATCGATTTCGACGGCCTCGCGGTCGAGAAGGCTGAGGGTGAGCAGCGGCTTCGCCTGTTCGATGAAACCATCCAGCAACAGCTGATCCGGCAGACGCGCGCGGCCGACAAGCTGGACGCCATCGGCGGTGATAGTGCGGTTGCACGCCTGGATGCTGAACGGCGCACAACCCTGCTGGAAATCGAGGAGAAGGCCGTTCGCTACATAGAGCTGAAGCTTGGCATCATGTCGGCTGGCAATGCTTTGCGGATCTACCGTGAGAGCCATCGCTCCGGCATGATGGCGCGCGCATCAGACGCGTTCAAGCTAATGACGCGTGGCCAGTATTCGGGGCTGACAACCCAGCCTGTAAGAGGTGGTGAGGTTCTCATTGCTGTGCAGGGTGACGGGCAATCCAAGGTCACCGAAGCGCTTTCAAAGGGTGCACGATTTCAGCTGTACCTTGCCCTAAGACTCGCCGGTTATTACGAGTTCGCGCAATTTCGGCCCTCGGTCCCATTCGTCGCCGACGACATCATGGAGACGTTCGACCATATTCGCTCGGAGGAGGTTTTCAGGCTGTTCGGAGCGATGGCAAACACAGGTCAGGTCATCTACCTGACGCACCATAAGCATCTATGTGAAATAGCTGAGGCTGTCGTACCGGGAACGAGGATCCATCAACTCGCACAGTAATTTTCTCCGGAATACGTGAACGAACCAGTGAAGGACGCCGAATTTGACGGCAAGTATGCGCCCAAAGTCAGACGTTCCGGCAAACTTCGCGTTCGTCCAAAAGCGGACATATCGCCCGAGCCATAGACGGCCCCGATGTGCCCATAATGGACGTCCTGCAAATTCATTGTCCTGCCGAATCTGGACTTCGAGAGCTGGCCCTAAACAGCAATTGTATCGCGCCTAGCCGTCCTATCGCCGGGGCGCCAATTGTAAACAACGGCGAACTATACCAATATCGTTACTGGCTTCTTCCGGTGCGACTCGGGAGAACGGGATGGGCAATGAACGCGAAGACGCAAACGGGAAAACACAGCGCCGCTGGCCAATACCTCGGCTATGCGCTTCAACCTGTACGCCTTTGCTTTCACCTGCTCAACGCGCCTAGCGGCGCCTTGGTCTCTCTTGAACATTTAGACGATGTGGCGGTTCACCTGGTCGGCGGCGAAGTCGTTCTTGAGCAAAGCAAGAGCGCACTGAAGCAAAATCCGATATCCGACTGGGCTGCGGACCTGTGGAAGTCTCTGGCCAACTGGCTCAGCTTCATGGCGGCGGGAGAGATCGACCCGGCGACCAGCCATTTCCGGCTATATGTCACACCGGTGAAGGCGGGTGCCTTCGCGATCGCGCTGAACGACGCGAAAACAGATGCCGACGTGGAGGCGCTGGTCGCTAACCTCGCCAAAGCCCACAGCAAGCTGAAAGCTGCACCGGCATGCGACGCCGACGTCCAAGCTTTCCTGAACGCTGATGCGGCTCATTGCGCCGCCTTGGTCAAGAATCTCGCCGTTATCAGCGTCGATGCAGATCCCGTCGATCCGATACGCGCGATCTTCAAGCCGACGGTCTCTCCGCTCATCATCGACCTAGTGTGCGAACGCGCGATCGGCGCTGCGAAGGAGGCGGCGGACAGGCTGATTAGAGCTGGCAAGCCCGCCATCTTGGACGTGGACGCGTTTCAGGCCGAGCAAAGAGCATTTGTTCAGAAGAACAACCTTCCAGGGCTGCTGTCGTCTTTCACCAAGCAACCGCCTGTCGAGGCCATCGAACAATTGATCGCCGACCGTCCCGCCTTCGTCCGCCAACTCGAGCTGATCGAGGTGGGAGACGAAGCGTGCGTCCGGGCTGTTAGCGATTACCTTAGGACGCTCGCCGACATCTCGATCTGGGGCGAAAGCGGGCTAATCTTTGAGAAGAACCTAAGTGACTGGGACGATGATCTTGTCGGTCGCTATGAGCACGTCAGTGCAGAGGTGCACGACATACAGGCCGGACACCCCGCAACGGTTCGTGGTAGAATAGTTTACAGGCGCTGCGCGCAGTTGCAGCCTCCACTCGATGGTCGAGTCGTCCCCGGTCATTTCGTCCACGGATCATTCAACGCCCTTGCCCACGGCCTGCGCCTCGGCTGGCATCCCGACTACCAGACTCTTTTGGAGCCAGCGACTTGATTGAGGCTGGCCGATCGCACCTACCGCTCAGCGACCTCGCCCTTGTCCAGAATCCAGGACTTGGGGCTTTCGCATTGTGGCAATTTGGCCAAGGTTTCCAGGCTGAGGACGAACGTCCAGCGCCGTTCGCCTTGGCGTTTCTCGTGCTGCCAATCGTCCTGCATCGCGCAACGCTCGAAATCGTGACTTCGACAAACCGACCCTCTGGACTGGCGCTCTTCGCGGCCAAGCTCGGGAAGGAACGGGAACAACTCCTCGCCGTCCACGAGCGAGCGCTGCTGCTGCGTACTCTGACATTGCAATCGGCCGCTGTCGGTGTGAGCGGGCGGCTGCTGTCCGTGGATTACAAGGATGCTACTTTAAGAGCAAACGTACCAGAACCGAAACCGAGGAGGCTCGTCCTTCCAGAGCGCGTCAAGCACCTCGGACCTGCCTCGGAGAAATTGGGTTTCTGGTTTTCGAACCTGGGGACCGCGCAGGTGGCCAACCTGTTACGGGTGGAGTTCTAGATGTATTTCCAGCTTCGAAAACTGATCCTTTGGCCCCGCAATGGTGCAGCGCCGCGGGTCGTCAAGTTCGAGCCCGGTGTCGTCAACGTCATCAGCGGCGCGTCGAAGACCGGGAAGTCCGCCGTTATCCCTATTGTTGATTACTGTCTGGGCTCGGAGAAATGCGCGATTCCGGTGGGCGTAATCCGCGAGAACTGCAGCTGGTTCGGCATTCTGATCGAGACGCTGGAGGGCGAAAAGCTCTTGGCGCGACGCGAACCGGGGGACCAACAGAGCACAGGCGACATGGTGCTGCTGGAGGGCGCACAGGTCGAAATTCCGGAGACGATCACCGACAAGACCACCAATGTCGACACGGTCAAGCGCGCGATGAACCGCCTGGCAGGACTGACTGACCTCGACTTCGAACCAGGTACAGAGAATGGATTCAAGCAAAGGCCAAGCTTCCGCGACCTCATGGCCTTCACGTTCCAACCTCAGAACGTGATCGCCAATCCCGACGTGATGTTTTTCAAGGCCGATACGACGGAACACCGGGAGAAGCTAAAGACCATCTTCCCGTACGTTCTGGGCGCGGTCACGGCAAAGATTCTCCAGGCGCGGTTTGAGATCGATCGGCTCCAGCGCAACCTCCGCCGGAAGGAGGCTGAGCTACGCGCGATCGTGTCGGCAACTGGCGCTTGGCGGGCGGAGGCGGAGGCGTGGCTGCGTCAGGCAGTCGAACTTGGCCTAGTCGATTCCTCCACTGAAGTGCCGAAGGACTGGAGTGACGTTGTTGACCTGCTTCGGCGCGTGTCGAACAGCAACTCAAGTCTTGCTCGACCAAGCCTGGCCGGCATCGATGTGGTGCTGACGCGTCTGGAAACCCTTCGTGCGTCGGAAACTGAAATCGCCGCGCGACTTACCGAGCATCGTCAGCGCCTGAACGAACTGCGCCGTCTGGTGGAGAGCAGCGAGGCGTACGGCGACGCCATGCGCATCCAACGTGACCGCTTGGACCTTTCCACGTGGCTGAGGGACTTGGCCGACGAGTTCGCCGATCCGTTGGTCGCACTCGGGGACGGCGGCCGCGAGAAGGTCTTGGCCCTTTGCGACAACCTCGGCGGTCTGGAGATCCGACTGCGGACCCACCCTGCGATGTCTAACACGCTTGACAAGGAAATCCTGCGCCAGCGCGGCGCCGCTGAAGCGGTCCTATCTGAGTTGAACGATGTCCGTAGCGAGATAGCGGTGCTGGAACGGGACTCTGACGTCGCCCGAGACGAGGCCAATCGCTTCGATAGGCTTGAGCGCTTCCTCGGTCGATTGGAGCAGGCGTTGCACGTCTACGACCGCGCCGACCAGTCGTCGGATTTGCGGCAGGAACTCACCTCGCTGCAGGCCGATATTGCAACGCTGCAAAAGACGATCTCCGAGGCCGACATCCAGCGCAAGCTATTCAACGCGTTGCACCAAGTCTCCCATCATGCCAATCGGCTGATTCCGCAGCTTGACGCGGAGTGGCCCGAGGCCCCGATTAGGCTGTTGATTGAAGACCTGACCGTCAAGGTGACTAGGGGAACGCGTGAGGACTACCTGTGGGAGATTGGCAGCGGCGCCAATTGGCTCGCGTATCACGTCGCACTAATGCTTGCGCTGCAGCACTACTTCCTGGCCGAACCTCATCACCCAGTCCCTGGTCAGCTGATCTTCGACCAACCTAGCCAAGTCTATTTTCCTAAGCGGGCGGCGGGCGACGAGGGCCCCGACCTCATCGCGTGGAGGGATCAGGACGTGGTCGCCGTCAGGAAGGTCTTTGCGCTCCTAGGCGCTGAGGTCATGGCCGCGAAAGGTCGCCTCCAGATCATCGTGCTGGATCATGCAGATGAGGACGTCTGGGGCAAGCTTCCCGGAGTCAAGTTGATTGAGGAATGGCGTGGACAGGCCCTCGTGCCTCAGGCTTGGATTGCCGCCGCATCTTCCAACGGTGGATAATAATCTGCTGCCAGAGGAGAAGGCATGGCGAACGTGGACGAGATCAACCGTCTGACGGCCCTTGGCTTGAACGTCATCACAGCCATGGATGTCGCGGAAGGAAAACTAGACGAAGCCTTCGAGGTCGCCCGCGCTCAGGAGAAACGCAAGGTCGACATCTGGTGCAAAGGAAGAAAGAACATTCCGGTTGCACTGACTGCGATATGGGACTGCGATCCTGCAAACTTCTATCTCGCGTTCGACGGCGATGATCCCAGCGACCACGCTTCGACGGATTTCATTCTTATCGACGCTGATGTCACTGACGTTGGCGGCAGGCTTACCTACGCCGCCAGCAGGGACAAGGGTCCTTGGCATCAACGTTACAAGAGCAAGAGCTGTGGGATCGCCTACCGATGGCTGCATGGCCGCGGTGTCACACCGCCTTTGCTCGGCGAGTACCAAGGCCAAGTTCACATCGTAGGAGGCATGCACCGCTTCCATCTTGCCAAGCACTATGGGACGACGCGCATGCCATTCCTCGTCCGGAGGGCCGAACTAGCCGCAGTAATGGCGTTGATCCCCTCGGCGACCGACACCGCCAACTCGTAATGGCGGGGACTGCAGAAAAGAAGCGAATGAGTTGCGAACTTACCGGGATCACTCCCCGAAAGCTGACCGACGGCTTCCGGCCCCGTTGCGGCCATTCTTACTCCCGCACTTTGGCTTTTCCAGCGCTAAACCGGCCTTGGGCGATGAATGGAAACGGTCAGATGTTCCCGGTCTGTGCTCGAAAAGTCGCATAAAAGGGCAGACTGGTGTGACGTCCGGAATTATTGGGCCTTTCACGGGTTTACCGGTCCCGAATTATCGGTTGCTGGCGGGCGGGCTATGCGATTGAAAACAGGAGAGTTTTCTGGCTAAGGGTGGGGTTTCAGACTGAGTTTACCAATGCCCTTAATGACGATTAATTCTGGATTGGCATCAGGTGATTGGGTTTGCGCAGAATATAGCCGCCCTTATTGGTAAACCCGCTCACGGTCGACAACGGATTGGTCAACCTAGGACGACAGGATTGGTAAACCGGAGCCGCCCTATCGACGAAGGTCTAGCTTGGCGCATTCACTGTCGCCGGTAGGCAGATATTCGGGCGACAATCGGGACCAGCGTGCGACGCCGCCAAGCGTGAGACACGTCGGCTACGCCGCAAATCGACACGGTTTGACCGGGCGCAATACCGCACCGATCTTCTAATCTCGGCTTAATTCCGGAGAGAGGCAGATAATTCCGGACGCCACACTGATTGGTAACCTAAGGCCACCCACCACGCGGATTGGTAGCCCACAGGAATAGGTTTGGTAACCCTTATCGAGTGAGGGCCGCTCGTACCTTTCGGCGGGTTCGTTTCAGTTCTAAGCCCGGCTTAATTCTGGACAACGACAGATAATTCTGGACGGCACAGTGGAACTCAACGCGTTGTAAGGATGGCATAGAGAAGCAGTAGCCCTCCAGTCTCGCTACTGGAAAAATTCTGGAAAATGGGTCTGCTTGGCTGGACGCAGAACGTTGTGATTATTCAGCCGGCATTTCTGAAGCTTCTCGAACACAAACAGCTTGCCTTCGCGCACGCTATCTTCGAGCGACTTCGCCTTCGCCAGATGCGCCGCAATCGCGCTGGCCAGCATGCAACCTGTTCCGCGCATCGATATAGCAAGGCGCGGCGTGTCGAAGTGGATGGGTTCATGATCGGAGCGTAACAGAATATCGGCCGATCGGGGACCCGACGCGTGCCCACCCTTGATCAGCAGGGCCTGAGGGCCGACGGCCTGCAGTCTTTGTCCTTGTTGGAGCGCACCGTCCTCATCCGAAGCCGGTTCGGAACCAGTAAGGAGCGCCAGTTCAGGAAGGTTGGGCGTGACAATGCAGCAAAGCGGCATCAAATCGCGCTTCATGGCAGCGATAGCGCCTGCTTCCAGAAGTGCGCGGCCTGAGGTGGAGGCCAGCACAGGGTCGAGTACTGCCGGCACTTGCGGAAATTTGCGCAGCACTGCGGCAACGGCAACAATGATCTTGGCAGTCGCCAGCATGCCGATCTTGATTGTGGCTACGTCGTTGGCCTGTAGCGCGGCACACATCTGATTGGCCACCATGCTGGGTGGCGAATGATGGATTTCGATCACGGCGTCGTGCGTTTGCACCGTTAGCGCTGTGACGGCGAGACAGGTGCGCACGCCAACGGCAGAGATCGTCTCGATGTCGCGTGCTATTCCAGCACCCCCGCTGGAATCTGATCCGCCAACGACAAGCACATGCGGTTCTCGTCTCATCGCCATCGGTCCGTCTTTTCGATCCATTCTCGCGTGCGCGCTTCGGGGTCGAAGCTCAACGTGATGTCCGTGACCACTGCGGCGCTGTTGGCGCCGGCCTCAAAGACGCCGTCGAGGCGGTCGGGGTTGAGGCCGCCGATGGCGACCAATGGGATCGGCGCCACCCGCCGCTTCCACTCGCTGATCCGCTCTAGCCCTTGCGGTGCCCACTTCATTTTCTTCAAAGTGGTGGGATAGATCGGACCGAGCGCGACATAGTCGGGCTCGGCAAACATGGCCGTTTCCAGCTCGACATGATCATGCGTGCTCAATCCGAGCCTGACGCCCGCTGCCCGTATCCTCGAGAGGTCGGCCGTTTGCAAATCCTCCTGGCCCAGATGCACGAAATCGCAGCCTTCCTCGATTGCCAGGCGCCAATAATCATTGATGATGAGCTGGCTTTTGTGTTGGACACACCAGGCCTTCGACTTGCGGATCTCCGCGCGCAGCCCGGTTTCATCCATGGTTTTGATGCGAAGCTGAATCAGCTTGACGCCGAGCGGCGCCAACCTTT
Source organism: Mesorhizobium sp. M7A.F.Ca.US.005.03.1.1 (assembly GCF_003997975.1). NCBI lineage: Bacteria > Pseudomonadati > Pseudomonadota > Alphaproteobacteria > Hyphomicrobiales > Phyllobacteriaceae > Mesorhizobium > Mesorhizobium sp. M7A.F.Ca.US.005.03.1.1. Next base: position 37,422 of record NZ_RZRO01000028.1, on the reverse strand, counting down.
CGATCCAGGCGGCGCTGTCGACGATCAGGTAGAAGGGATCGAGCTTCATGAAAAAACGGCCCTGCCGACCATCGGTGTCGATGGCACGGCGACGTCGCGCGGTTCGAGCATTCCCGAACTGAACGCCTCACGACCGGCGTCGACCGCCTTACCGAAAGCACGCGCCATGCCGACCGGATCTGCCGCCTTGGCGACCGCTGTGTTCAGGAGCACGGCGTCAAAGCCGAGTTCCATGACGGTGGCCGCGTGCGACGGCCGTCCGAGCCCCGCATCCACAATCAGCGGGACGCCAGGGAAATATCCGCGCATCGAGCGCAGCGCCGTCATGTTGACCGGTCCCAAGGCGGAACCGATCGGTGCGCACCACGGCATCAGGACCTTGCAGCCCGCTTCCAGCAGCCGCTCGGCGACAACGAGATCGTCGGTGGTATAGGGGAATACCGCAAAGCCGTCCTCGCACAGGATGCGGGCGGCTTCAACCAGACCGAACACATCCGGCTGTAGCGTGTCGTGATTGCCGATCACTTCGAGCTTGATCCAGTTGGTGCCGAAGACCTCGCGCGCCATTTTCGCGGTGGTGACGGCTTCCTTGACGGAGAGGCAGCCGGCGGTATTGGGCAGGGTTCTGGCGCCCAGCGAGCGGATCAACGACCAGAATTGTTCGCCGGCCCTACCGCCCGCCATCTCACGCCGCAACGAGACGGTCACCACCGACGTGCCCGATGCCTTGACTGCATCGGCAAGGATGGCCGGCGAAGGATACTGAGCCGTGCCGAGAAGCAGGCGCGACGAAAGCTCGGTTCCATAAAGCTCCAACATGCTAGCCGCCCTGCATGGGCGAGAGGATTTCGATCCGGTCGCCGTCGCTCAACTGGAACTCCGCGCGGTTGGCTTTGTGCACGAGGTCGCTGTTGACGGCGGTGGCGAGCCAATCGCCCTCATAGTCGAGCGCGGCAAGCAACTCGGCCAGCGTGGTGGCGGCAATCTCACGCGCCTCGCCGTTGACCATCAGTTTCATGAGCATGCTCCTTGGTTCTGTCTTGACTGAAAACCAGGTCGGCAGCCTGGCGCGCCATGGCGGGGGCGAGGAGAAAACCGTGACGATAAAGACCGTTGATCGCGATGATCTCACCGTCTGTTTCGACGCGTGGCAAATTGTCGGGAAATGCCGGACGGACACCCACACCGGTTTCAACGATCTCGGCCTCACCAAAGGCCGGATGGAGGGCATGGGCGGCGCCCAGCAGCTCCATCATGGAACGCGCCGTCACCGGTCCGGCGCTCTGGCTTTCAATCATCGTCGCTCCGATCATGAAACGGTGATCGGTGCGCGGCACGGCATAAAGCGGAAAGCGTGGATGAAGCAAACGGACCGGCCGCGACAGCGAGACATCAGGCGTGCGAAGGATCAGCATTTCGCCGCGAACACCGCGCAGCCTGTCATCGGCCGCTGCCATTCCCATGCAGTCTATCTGACGGGCGAATCCCGAAACAGGCCGGGCGTCGCAGCCGAAGTGGAATTTGACACCCATGGTCGCAAGCTTGTCATGAAGTGCCGCCATCGCCGGGCGTGGGTCGAGGTGAGCCTCGTCGGGGAAGAGCAATCCACGCCGGAAGCGGCCGGCGAGGTCGGGTTCCAGGAGCGCAATTTCGTTTTCATCGACGCGCCGATGCCCTGACGTGCGACTGGCGAACCGGTCAAGCTCACCGGCATCACGCGGCGCGGCCACGACCAATGTCCCGGCCCGTGTCACCTGACCCGACAGCACCGCATCCCACCAGTCGGCAGCATCGCGTCCGAGATCCAGCACCGGCTGCTCCGCGCTTTCGCGCTCGCACCATGGCGCCAGCATGCCGCCGGCGAACCACGACGCGTTGCCACCAAGGCCATGCCGCATCTCGGCGACGGTGACCGTCGCGCCGCGGGCGGCGAGTTCGAAAGCGACGGTGAGGCCGGCAACGCCGGCCCCTTTGACGAGCACCCTCATGATGGTTTGGGAGCCTCTGGCACGACCGGTACGCCAGTCTCGTCCGCCTGCATGTAGAGATCGCCGCCCTCCCGGTATTTTGCCGCCATTGCCGCCATGCCTTCCTTCTGGGCCTCGGCACGGATGTCGTGGGAAATGCGCATGGAGCAGAATTTCGGCCCGCACATCGAACAAAAATGTGCCAGCTTGTGCGCCTCCTTGGGCAAGGTCTGGTCGTGGAAGGACCGTGCGGTTTCGGGGTCGAGCGACAGGTTGAACTGGTCCTCCCAGCGGAACTCGAAGCGCGCGCGCGAAAGGGCATCATCCCTGGTTTTCGCTGCCGGATGGCCCTTCGCCAGATCGGCTGCATGGGCGGCTATCTTGTAGGTGATCACGCCAATCTTGACGTCGTTGCGGTCGGGAAGGCCGAGATGCTCTTTCGGCGTGACGTAGCAAAGCATTGCGGTGCCGAACCAGCCTATCATGGCGGCACCTATCCCTGAGGTGATGTGGTCATAGCCCGGCGCGATGTCGGTCGTCAGCGGCCCCAACGTGTAGAACGGCGCCTCACCGCACACTGCGAGCTGCTTGTCCATGTTCTGCTTGATCTTGTGCATGGGGACATGGCCCGGGCCTTCGATCATCACCTGGCAGTCCTTTGCCCAGGCAATCTTGGTGAGTTCTCCAAGTGTTTCCAGTTCGGCGAATTGCGCCGCGTCGTTCGCATCGGCGATTGAACCGGGACGAAGGCCGTCGCCGAGCGAGAAGGAGACGTCATAGGCTCTGGCGATGTCGCAGATCTCCTCGAAATGCTCGTAGAGGAAGCTCTCCCGGTGATGGTGCAGGCACCATTTGGCCATGATCGAGCCGCCGCGCGAGACGATGCCCGTGACCCGGTCGACGGTCAGCGGGATGTAGTGCAGCCGCACGCCGGCGTGGATGGTGAAATAGTCGACGCCTTGCTCGGCCTGCTCGATCAGCGTGTCGCGGTAGACCTCCCAGTTCAGATCCTCGGCGATGCCGTTGACCTTTTCCAGCGCCTGATAGAGCGGCACCGTACCGATCGGCACCGGCGCATTGCGCACGATCCAGTCGCGGATGTTGTGGATGTTGCGGCCGGTCGACAGGTCCATCACCGTGTCCGCGCCCCAGCGGATAGCCCAGACCATTTTTTCGACCTCTTCGGCCATCGACGATGTGACAGCCGAGTTACCGATGTTGGCGTTGATCTTGACCAGAAAATTGCGACCGATGATCATCGGCTCGCTCTCGGGATGATTGATGTTGGCGGGAATGATTGCGCGCCCGCGCGCCACCTCGTCGCGCACGAATTCGGGTGTGACGAAATCTGGGATCGCCGCGCCGAAGGCTTCGCCGTCGCGTTGCAGCTTGCCGCGCATCACCTCGCGGCCGAGATTCTCGCGGATGGCTACGAACTCCATTTCTGGCGTGATGATGCCGGCGCGCGCATAGGCAAGTTGGGTCACCGCCTTGCCCTGCTTGGCCTTGAGCGGCCGATTGCGTATCGGAAATTCCGGTGTCAGGCGCTCGCCGGTGGCGAATCCATTGTCTTCCGGCCGGACGTGGCGGCCGTCATAGGCTTCGACATCGCCACGCGCCGTGACCCATTCGTGGCGAAGCCGGGCAAGGCCTTTTTCGATGCTGGTTTCGACTGATGGATCGGTGTAGGGGCCGGACGGATCGTAGACGGTGACGGGCGGTTCGCCGGCCGTCGGATGGACGGAAATCTCGCGCATCGGCACCCTGATCTGCGGGTAGAGGACGCCGGGCTTGTGGATTTTCCGCGAGGCGGGCAGTGGTCCCGTCGATACGGCGGGGGTGAGGGCATTCATCGTGAGGCTCCTTTGCTCATGCATTGGAGACCCAGTTCTGTGCCGGAAGGATGAAAAGACGCTTCTGTAGACCTGCTGCAACAGGACCTCGGGCGTAAACTCCCGCAAAGCGCTTGCACCGTCCCTACGCCAGTATGAACTGGATCAGGTTCAACGGGTCACTGCGCCGCGAAAGCCAGCAGTATCTCAGCCCCTTGCCGGGACTCCCCTGGTGAATGCCTTAGGTTGAACGGGCTGACGCTATCTTGTCAAGCGCATTCGGGCGCCTTCGGCCGGTGGCGACGACCGGCGGCCAGCCGGGCGGAGAGCTCGCGCATGCATCGGGGACAAGTCACGCCCCGTAGACCGGGGCTGAATGGCCAAAGCCTCATTCGCTTCGTGAAGGATGGAGAAACTGTATTGGCCATGTGCGCGTATCGACCAAGTAGCTCAGGCGGTCACGGATGTGGTTATTCTGGTCGAAGGTGACGAACGGCCTTGGGGGTCACCTCCTTTAGGATTCAGAGGTTGGAAGACGGCTTCTCGCGATCACGGCCATCAGGAAATACCTGTCTTCGGCTCAACCTCGACATGGCGTCCGATCGACCGCAGATATACAGCTATCTCGTTCATGAGATGATCGCGTTCGCCGTAGATTTCAGCAATCCTACGCAGCTGTGGCTCGACGGCCCTCCGTTGCGCTGGCGTGAAATCAGCATCGCCAAAGACGTATCCCAAGTTGCCAATCGCGCAAATTTTGCAGCCGGCGTCCACAACTGCTTGTACGAATGCCGGAATGTCTTTTTCTTGCATGGTCTTCATGTCGAACCTCTCGTGAATGGCGTGCTTGCGCCCCAATCTGCCTTTTCAGCGTGTCCTCTGGGCGGCGCAAGCCCTGAGCGTGACTGTGCACGGGCAACCTCGACTATCCCATCTGCCACGCTCTTTAGAATCGGTGGGGTCTGGTGATCGCAGGCTGGGCCACTCAAAAGCCTGCAAGAAGAAAGTCATGGCGACCATTGCTCAAGATCGCAAGGGTGCGTGCAAGACCTTCCGTTGGCAGTCATGCACGCTCGCTCAGAGATAGTCCGGCCGCGGAAATTCTCCCTTATTCGTAAGAAAGCTCATTGAGCAACTGGGCATTGAGCAACTGGGTCTCACGTCACGGGTCTCGTGTGCTTCACAGCCGAAAAATAGCCGCCGTGGCAATTCTCGAAAAGTGCAGGCTACCTCGTTAAGGACACTGCGGATGATCGTTCGCGCTTGGCAAAAGCGAACGGATTAGTCTATGGCTCTCGGCAGGGGGGCGAGTTATGCGGCGGGTGCGAATCCTTCAAGTAGGCGATATTCACTATCCGGACTGGCATCCTTCCTCTAGCAACATCGATGCCAAGGATAGCAAGTTCGCTCCGAAAATAACGCAGAAGCTACGCGCGTCTTCGCTGCGTGCCGTCTTGACGAAACTTCGGCGGCTGACGACTTCGAAGCCCTTGGATTCGATCGCCTTCATGGGGGATTTCACGAGCCGTGGCGACAAGACCTTCATTGCTTCGGCATTCCAGCATTTCACGTTGCTCTGCCGCGCACAGGGACGCAGTTCAAAGGCGCTTCCGTTGATATTCGTACCGGGAAATCACGATGTGAACCGTGATGACGCGCGCGAACTTGGACCGACTGAGAAATTCAGCGAAATGGCGAGTTTAGCCGCCCGCTTGGGTTGGCAGACCGTTCCCGTGGACCAACCCGTGCACTTCAGACTTCCGACAGGATCCGCAGGCGCAAACTTCATCCTCGTCAACACAGCGATAGGCAGTTGGGAGCTTCAAAACCTTCCCGCGTTCCTTCGTGATCGTCTCGAGGCACTCAGTCCTTCTACAGAGCCTCTAGATCTCGGCTCGCCGGACATCTCGGGACATTCGCCCGCGACACCTCCCAGCGATCCAGACAAGGAGGCGTCCGACGACGAGTATTACGGTCAGATGGACACGCCATACATCTCGCGTGAGATGCTTGCAGGCCTACAGGAATTGCTCCAGCAGCCCGACATGCGTTACGGCATCATAATCGGCCATCACAATCTGCTGCCACAAAAGACTCCGCGCATTACGCCATACGCGGAGATGCTCAACAGCGGATTTGTCAGAACTCAGCTGCTGCAGGGCAACAAGCCTATCGTCTACCTGCATGGACACATACATGCTGATCCGGTCGAGATCGTCAACGATCCAAGGTTTCCGGACGGCAAATTGATCTGCATCTCAGCACCAGAGATACAGTCAGGTTTCAATGAGCTCGTCTTCTTCACGACCGATCAGGGAGAGCTCGTCGGCATCCGACTTATACCCTACCGCACCAATGTCGCCGACGGGACGGTCATGGAAGGCGAACATTGCTTTATTTCGACCATGTCCAACGGCAAGGCCTTTCTGAACAACGACACGTTTGACCTGCTGCGCCGACTGCGCGACCATGCCACCAGGCGCGGGAATGGGTTACTCTTCTGGGACGAGATCACTGAGATTGCTGCCTCCGCCGAGCTCGGGCTAGATCTGGAAGACTCTCTTCTGATGCTCCAAGCGGCGCGCTTCATCGAGATAGACGGCCTCACCAAGGCAAACTCGGCTTGGCGCATTAAGGTAAGGGACGAATAGCGATGGAGAATCCGTTCGGCCCCAACAGGATCGAGTACGAAAGCCGCCCGATACTGTGGTTCAGTCAGAAGTCGGCGTTGATTTCTGCCGCCGCCAAGCCGGTCTTCGTCGCAGGGACGAGAGGCAGCGGCAAGACCAGCATTCTTCGCTCGCTTTCCACAGTCCATATTCTTGAAGACAAAAGTCTCTCGGACCAAGTCGGCAAGCTCGCTTGGTATGGCGTCTTCTTCCAGCTCAATGAGACATTCTCGCCCCTAATCGACAACGCCGTTCTGAACCTCATTCCGGAGCGGATACGCTTCGACACGGCCGCCGTGATCCCGCGGCAATTCGTAATCTTCTCTCACTATCTGGAGCTGAAGATAGTCGAACGCCTGCTCGAGAGCATCGGCCAGCTCAGACGCGACGGCCACTTGAAATACCGGGCCTCCGAAGATAGGGACGTCGCCCTGGCACTGCATCGCGAAGTGCTGCACTTCATACCCCAACCTGCCCGTCTCGACTTCTTCAGCATCGATGAGCTGCGGGGTGGGATAACCCGGTACGTCGACGAATGCTTCAACGCGTTCTTCTTTGCCGCCGATGCCGGAGCGACCGGCTTCAGAGCAACAGACCCTGGCGCGATCATTAACAAGGTCGCGACCGCGATCACTCCACTTTTAAATGGCCCATCTTTCGCCGGTGACAGGGCGCCCTTCTTCAAGATACTGATTGACGACTGTGAAGCACTGACACCGCTCCAACAGCAGTTCCTGAACACCTTGGTGAGAAAGACGCGCGGCAACGTGAAATGGGTCCTCGCCTACATCGGCGGCCTCTACGACACGATCCGGACGATCATACCCGGCCAGTCGCTCTCGAATGCTGACCGGGACGTCGAGAATCTTGATTCAGTCGATCCGAGGGAGTTCGCCACGCTGTGCGAGAACGTGTCGTCGCTTCGGCTGTACTATGCGCTTCCTGACCATCTGCGGAGTGATCTCGAGCGCAACGATGCGCTCAGCGCGTTTTCGCTCAAAAACCGGCTGGGGCGGCTTTCCGTCAATGACATCATCGAGCGGGTTATCATATCGGGTCATTCCGAGGGCAGAGAAGAGCTTGTGGCACTTGCTGATGCAGCACGTGAATTCCTCTCCGTGAATTTGAGGACGGCGGATCAGCAGCAATTCCTTCTTGATCGAAAAGCGCGCCCTTATGCCGAAGGGCTGGCGCTCGCGCTCATGAACCCGGAAATTAAGCGCCGGCCCATGAGCAAGGCGGATGCTTCAAATCTGAAGAGGTCGATCGCCCGGAAACAGGGATGGGCTTTTCTGAAAGCGTGCCAGATGCTGCGTCTGCATGACTACCCGTACGTAGGGCACCAGATCATCACATCATTGAGCGACGTCTGTATACGCGATTTCCTTGATATAATGGGAGAGATCTTCCGCCGCAGTGTTCCGAGTTCCAGTGATCCACGAAAACTGGTGGAATTCATCAACTCGGATTTACAGATTCATCTCGAACAGCAGAGACAGGCTGTGAACGCCGCCTCTCAACGGAAGCTTGATGGACTTCAGGCGCTTTCACATCCGTACGAAGAAGAGAGCGTGCGCATGGTGCGGGCGTTGGGTTACCTGACCGCTCGCCTCCAGACAGAGTTTGCCGAAGAAAATGCTCTAGGAACGACAGAGAGAGGCATTTTCAGGGTTGATCTAAAGGAAATGCGCTCGCTGGTGAACCGACTGGAGCAACCCAGCGGAAAACTGGACGAGGTCCTGCGTCGGGCGGAAAGGGATGGGTTTATCCGGGAGGTCTCCGCCGCCGGCAACTTTGAGGTGGACCGCGCCGACCCCGCATCGAAGGAGATGATGATCAGATTGCATCGGCGATTTGCACCTTACTTCGGGTTCTCCTATCGCGGCCCGTACGAAATCAACACAATCCCTGCGGCGCGGATGGTCGACCTGCTTTTTACCAGGCATCGGCTCCCAGAAGACTGGGCCGACTCGGTGTTTAAGGAGCTCGTCGCGCGGCCCGCACTCAAGACCGAATTCCAGCACTCGCTTTTCGAGAGCGATCTCGAATGACCGCTTCAACTGTCGAGTATCGAGTCTTCGGCCATCTGGCCGTCACCGAGAAGGCGAGAGATGCAGGTACCTGCGAAACGATGGAGGCAGATATCGCGATCGTCGCGCTTGGATGGGAAACGCGTTTCGCCGCGTTCGAAAACCATCTTGACCTGAAGGTCGGCAAGATCGTGGTTCTGGACTTTGCTCTGAAGGAAGCGAACGTCCCAGCCGTCGAAGAAAACCGGCGAAAGCTCATCGCTATGGGTACCCGATGGGGCGTCGAAGTGACTGTGATCACCCTCGAGCCTTCCATCGAGTATCAGAAGAACATCAATCTCCTCGATCACCTGCTCACTCAGATGGCCGCTTCATGTGGCTCATACGAAGGAAGCCTGCGGAAGGTTTTCGTCGAGTGCTCGACGATGCCGCGAATCTACATCCAATGGCTGATTGCGGTGGCATTCAAGAAAATGTCGATTCAGTCTCTCGAATTCGGGTACGCCGAAGGTATCTACGGGAACGCGATCGGCAAAGAGGATTTTTCCAGCGGCTTGGACCGATACGTCACCGTCCCTCATCTTCAAGGCAGCGGAGGAATGGGCGAAGAGAAAGTCCTGCTCGTGGGGATCGGAGGAGATGCCGACGTATTCTACGGATTGATCGATATCGTCAGTCCGGAACGGATCTCGCTCCTCGTCCCAAGAAGCGACAAGAATGCGCATATCGATGCTTTGCTCGATCAACAGGTGGCCAAGGTACGTGAAACCCACCGGCTCGAAGATGGCGAAGTTCGCGACATCCAGGCTTTCGGGCTGATGGCCCACCTCGATGCTTTCGAGACGTATCTCGACGGGTTCGGCTCGCGTGCGGTGGTGAACGTTTTTGTCAGCGGCCCGAAGGTTCAGGCCATCGCTGCTGCCGTGCTCGCCTGCTCCGACAGCCGCGTCCATCTCAAGGCAAGAATTCCCACCTCCTATGCCCATCGTGAAGTCTCAGCGAATGGGCGGTATCATATCTATAGGCTGATTGACCTGACATCCCCTGCCTGCAGCCTTCCCGGGACGTTCTGACACTATCTTGCATTCGAGTAGCATCATGGTCCCAGTAGCCGTTCCGCCAAGCCTTCAGCGCATGTTCGTGTCGCCCGATCCGGTCGATGGGGGGCTAATTCCCACTTGGAAGCTGCTCTACATCAGATCAGGGGGGAATGCAGACTGGCAGAATTCCGTCTAATTAGCGACTAGCTAAAACATATACTCAGGCGAGACTGTTCAGCATAGAAATAGTGAGTCGGCCGTGAACTATCCGCAAGCCATTGATCTGGCCTGTTGATTGAGGCGGATAGCGGCTTTGGAATTGCAGGATTAGCGGTATTTGGACGCTGTTTTCCTGCAATTCGGTTTTGCGATTCCCTTGTGGCGCGGAGCGTGATTCACTCGGTTCGGCGGCGGCGAATCGAGGGGACAGCGAATGTCCAGGCCACGCGAGAAGCGCGAGACGGGAGAGCAGGACCTGTTCCGCTCCCGGCTCGACCAAATCATCAACATGAAGCACGAGCTGGTGCGGCTGGCGCAGGCGATCGACTGGCCGGTGCTGGAGGAGCGTTTCGGCGCCGTCTATTCGGACGGCCCCGGCATGCCGCCGCTGCCGACCCGGCTGATGGCGGGGCTGGCGATCCTCAAGCACACCTTCAACCTGTCGGATGAGGTGCTGTGCGAGCGCTGGGTGGAGAACCCTTATTTCCAGTATCTCACCGGCGAGACGTTCTTTTGCCATACGCTGCCGTTCGACCGCTCCTCGATGACGCGTTGGCGCAGCCGTATGGGCGAGGAGCGGATTATGGTGCTGTTGCAGGAGAGCCTCAGCCTCGCGGTCAAGACCGGGGCGATGAAACCGGCCGACACGCGCCAGGTGATCGTCGACACCACCGTGCAGCCGAAGAACGTCATGTTCCCGACCGACGCCAAGCTCATCCATCGGGCACGCGAACGGCTGGTGCGGCTGGCCAAGAGGACGGGTCTCCATTTGCGCCAGAGTTATGTGCGGGTCGGCAAGCTGGCGCTGATCAGCCACCAGCGCTATGCCCACGCCAAGCAGTTCAAGCGGGCCAACAAGGCGCTACGCAAGCTCAAGACCTATCTCGGCCGGACCATTCGCGACATTGGTCGCCAGATCGCCGGCGATCAGGGGCTGGACGCGCTGTTCAAATGGCCGCTCTACCAGGCCGCCACCGTTCTCGAGCAACGCCAGCGCCAGCGCGGCCGCAAGATCTACAGCCTGCACGCACACGAGGTGGAATGCATCGGCAAGGGCAAGGCGCATGCGCCCTACGAGTTCGGGGTGAAGGTGTCGGTGGCCACCACGCTGAAGCGCTCCAGGGGCGGCCAGTTCGCCCTGCATGCAAAAGCACTGCCCGGCAATCCCTATGACGGCCACACGCTGGCAAGCGTCATCCCCGACATGGAAAAGACCATCGGCAACGAGATCGGCCGCATCCTCGCCGACGCCGGCTATCGCGGCCACAACGCACCGCAGAGCCACAAGCTCAGGGTCTTCACCGCGGGCCAGAAACGCCGCGTCACCCCAGCCATCAAGCGCCAGATGCGACGGCGGTCGGCGGTCGAGCCCGTCATCGGCCACATCAAGAGCGAACACAGAATGGGCCGCAACTACCTCGCCGGCCAGCAGGGCGACACCCTCAACGCCATCCTGGCCGCCGCCGGCTACAACTTCTCCCTCCTGCTCAGGTGGCTGAAGGGGTTTTTGTCGCTCTTGATTGCCCTGCTTCAAATCCGGCCGAAGCCGGTCGCCGCTTAGGGCTCGGATTGTTCACGGTCGACGATTTGATGCGGTAGTCGCCTATGAGCGGTCAAAACGAACGCAGCTGGTTCGCCGATCGACCAAACGGCGAGCGCACTGTGCTTTGCTCAGACCGCCACCGAGTGCCTCGCCGTTCCCCCTTTGAAATATGTATCGAACTTGGCCGCGATGGTTCGAATGAAGGGGCGACTTTCAGTCCGTACGAGGAAACTGTCACCATCGAATTCAAGCGCTCGGGCAGGATCGTGGAGTGCGATGGACCTCGAGCGATGAAGGAGCTGCTCGCCGGCTTTGCCGAACCGCTCCACCAGGTCGACTGCCGAGAAGGCAAAATCACACATCAGCCGCTCGATGATCCAGCCACGGACGCGATCGTCGTCGGAAAGGGCAACGCCGCGGACGGCAGCCAACCCGCCATCCGCAACCATGCGCCCGTACCCGGCAGTCGAAGCCATGTTCTGCACGTAGCCTTGGCGAAAACGACCGATGGACGAAGGGCCAAGTCCGATCAGTGTCGGGCAGCGATCCTCAGTGTAGCCCTGAAAATTGCGATGCAAAACCCCTGCGCGGGCCGCTATGGCCAGCGCATCGTCGGGCTTCGCGAAATGATCGAGTCCTATTGCCTCATATCCCTTGGCGACAATTGCCCGCGCCGCGAGTTGAGATTGGGCGAAACGCTCAGTGGGACTCGGCAGCCATGCCTCGTCGATCATCGTCTGATGCTTCTTGAACCAGGGCACATGTGCGTAGCCGAACAGGGCCATCCGGTCTGGCTCCAAGGTCAGTGCCTGCGCCACCGTGGAACAGATCGTCTCGCGTGTCTGATTCGGGAGCCCGTAGAGCAGGTCCAGATTGACCGATTCGACGCCCCGCGAACGAACCCCGTCGACGACTGCCTTGGTCTGCAAAAAACTCTGCTCACGATTAATTGCTTTTTGCACTTGCGGATCGAAATCCTGCACGCCGAGGCTCGCCCGCGTTACGCCGATTTGAGCAAGTGCATCAAGGCGCGCCTTGTCCATGTCGTTGGTTTCGATTTCGATGCTGACCGTAGCATCCGGGAGAAGGTCGAAGCTGTCCCGCAAGGCCGCTCCAAGAGCAACCATATCATCGGGCCTCAGAATAGTTGGCGAACCGCCACCGAAGTGGATTGCACGGACATGTGCCTTGCCGCTCACCAGACCGGCAATCGTGACGATTTCGGCATTCAGCGAGCGCAGATAAGCGGCCACCGGCTCATATTGGTGCGTCTGCTTGGTGTGGCAGGCGCAGAACCAGCAGAGCTTGTCGCAGTAAGGAATGTGCAGGTACAGCGAGATTTCGTCGCCGCTTTCCAGCGTCTCCAACCAGCCACGGTAAATGGCAGCATCGATCCCCGAATGGAAATGCGGCGCCGTCGGATAGCTGGTGTAGCGTGGGACGTTCTCGCTGAGTTTGACAGCTATTTCCGATTGCATCTCGCGTTCACCGTGTTGCCCGCCGGAACACTGCACGCATCGCTGAAGCAGACCCTGATCTCGATCAGCCGCGCTCATGGACAAACCGCCGCAGGATTTCTCTACCCTGGATGGGTATCCTGCCGGCAGTTAGGATCGGGTAAGGCGAACGCATGACCTTTCGGCAAGACATTCATAGTTCCGGCATTCCTGTTCTTTGCTTCCCTTGCGAGGCACGGCGTCGCGGTGTCTGCGGTGCGCTCGATCCAGACAATTTGGTTGGGCTCGCCAAGACTTGCTCGCGTCGCCGGATCGAGTCAGGAATGGAGTTGACCGGCGAGGCACAGAACGTCGACAGCTACTCCAACGTGCTTTCAGGCGTGGTAAAGCTATCAAAGAGCCTGTCGGATGGGCGCCAGCAGATCGTCGGTCTCCAGTTTGCACCGGATTTTCTGGGACGTCCTTTCAAGGAGGAAAGCTCGATCAATGCGGAAGCGGCAACAGCAGTCACGCTGTGTTCGTTTCCGCGAGCGGCCGTCGAACGGATGATGAAGGCGTCACGGGAATTCGAGCATCGCCTGCTCAAACAGACGCTGAATGAACTCGATGAGGCGCGCGAGTGGATGGTGACGCTGGGGCGCAAGACAGCTCCGGAAAAGGTGGCGACTTTTCTCCTCATGATGGCCCGGAATATCGATTCCAGTCTCGATGCGGCTTCCGGGTCGGCCTCCTTCGATCTGCCGCTGACGCGTGCCGAAATGTCTGATTTCCTTGGAATCACCAGCGAGACCGTGAGCCGCCAACTGACGCGATTGCGGGCTGACGGGGTGATTCGGATTGAGAACGCACGCCATGTGACGGTGGACAGCATAAGCCGTCTGGAGAAGCGCTGTGGCGGCGGACGCGAGCGGCCCTAAGCGGCGAGGCCATGTCGCATGACTCCGGGGCGGGCCGTGTTTGCCTTTTAATGCGATGTCGCCGCGCCTTCGACGAAGCGGCGTCACGGTTGTCGAGACAAACAGCTTTCGGGCTTTGATAGGAACGTGACCAATCGCCAGGTGTGTTTCGGCACATACCGGCGAAGCATGGTCCTTAATCTGCCACGGCTCGGCGGAACGATCGCGTTCGTTTCCAATGGGATCCGAACAACGTTTGGCAGGGCATCGGCAATAGCATCCAACGCGCGCAGAGCCTCAGCTTTCGCCTCAGCGATCGCGTCTGCGCCCGCCCAACCCAGGGAACGCCTTCCATGAGGGAGTGAGCCCGCGCTGCGTTCCTCGTTCATTCGCCACCTGCTGATTGCGCCGCACAAAATCGTGCGGCCTGACATAGATCAGGGCGAGGGGGCGGCGGCTGCGCGATTAGTGCGCTGCGGATTTGGCATCCACCAGATTCGAGATCGGGATCTGCAATGAAATTCGGCACAGAGATCGTCCTTCTAAGCGTGTTCGCTTTTGCGGCCCTGGTGGCCGCCGGCTTCGGCGTGGATGAACCTTTCCGCCGACACATGTGGGTGTTGTTCTTCGCAGTGGCTGGTTTCACTGCGATCCTGTTGCGCAACACGGAGTTCAGGCCAGCAGCTCCGATTGACCCATCCGCTTACATGGATGGTCCGATCCGCTACGGCGCGATCGCCACCGTGTTCTGGGGTGTCGTCGGCATGCTGGTCGGCGTGGTGATCGCGCTGCAGCTCGCCTACCCCGATCTCAACATCCAGCCCTGGTTCAATTTCGGTCGTTTGCGGCCGTTGCACACATCCGGTGTCGTTTTCGCCTTCGGCGGCAACGCGCTGCTTTGCACGTCTCTGTATGTCGTGCAGCGCACCTGCCGCGCGCGCCTCTTCGGCCGTGATCTCGCCTGGTTCGTCTTCTGGGGCTACCAGCTGTTCATCGTCATGGCCGCGACCGGCTACCTGCTCGGCATCACCGAGGGCCGCGAGTACGCCGAACCCGAATGGTATGTGGATGTCTGGCTGACCATCGTCTGGGTCGCCTACCTCATTCTGTTCCTTGGCACGATCCTGAAGCGCAAGGAACCGCATATCTACGTGGCCAACTGGTTCTACCTGTCGTTCATCGTGACCATCGCGATGCTGCATGTGGTCAACAACCTGTCCATACCAGTCTCGTTCCCGGGCTCCAAGAGCTACTCCGCCTTTTCAGGGGTCCAGGACGCCTTGACGCAATGGTGGTACGGCCACAACGCGGTCGGCTTCTTTCTCACCGCCGGCTTCCTCGGCATGATGTATTATTTCGTGCCCAAGCAGGCGAACCGGCCAGTCTATTCGTACCGGCTGTCGATCGTCCATTTCTGGGCTATCATCTTTCTCTACATCTGGGCCGGGCCGCATCACCTGCACTACACCGCCTTGCCCGATTGGGCGCAGACGCTCGGCATGGTGTTCTCGATCATGCTGTGGATGCCGTCCTGGGGCGGCATGATCAACGGCCTGATGACGCTGTCCGGCGCCTGGGACAAGCTGCGCACCGATCCGATCATCCGCATGATGGTGATGGCCGTCGCCTTCTATGGCATGTCGACCTTCGAAGGCCCCATCATGGCGATCCGGGCGGTCAATTCGCTGTCGCATTATACCGACTGGACCATCGGGCACGTCCATTCGGGTGCGCTCGGCTGGGTCGGCATGATCTCGTTCGGCGCGATCTACTACATGGTCCCGAAGCTCTGGAACCGTCAACGGCTCTACTCGCTGAGGCTCGTCACCTGGCACTTCTGGCTGGCGACACTCGGGATCGTCGTCTACGCCGCGGTGATGTGGGTGTCCGGCATCATGCAGGGCCTGATGTGGCGCGAATATGGCGAGCAGGGCTTCCTGGTCTACTCCTTCGCCGAAACCGTCGCCGCCATGCACCCCTACTATGTCCTGCGCGCCATCGGCGGCGCCATGTACCTCTCCGGCGCCCTGATCATGGCCTGGAACATCACCAGGACCATCCTCGGCCACCAGCGCGAGGAGGAGCCGATGCCGAGCCCCGTCGCCATCCGACCTGCGCGATCAGGAGCCAGGTAATGGGCTTGATGGACAAACACGCAATCATCGAGAAGAACGCCACGCTTCTTCTCGTTGGCTCGCTGCTCGTGGTGACGGTCGGCGGCATCGTCGAGATCGCGCCTCTCTTCTATCTCGACAACACGATCGAGAAGGTGGAAGGCATGCGCCCCTATTCGCCGCTCGAACTTGTCGGGCGCAACATCTATATGCGCGAGGGCTGCTACCTCTGTCATAGCCAGATGATCAGGCCGTTCCGCGACGAAGTTGAGCGCTATGGCCACTACAGCCTGGCTGCCGAGTCCATGTACGATCACCCCTTCCAGTGGGGATCGAAGCGCACCGGGCCGGATCTCGCCAGAGTTGGCGACCGCTACTCGAATGCATGGCATGTCGCGCATCTTACCGACCCGCGCTCGGTGGTGCCGGAATCGATCATGCCGAGCTATGGGTTCCTGAAAGACACGCCGATCGACGTGAAGGATTTCTCGACGCATCTGGTCGCCAACAGGCTTGTAGCCGTCCCTTACACCGATGACATGATCGCCCACGCCAATGCGGATCTGGCGGCGCAGGCCGATCCCAATGCCGACACATCAGGCCTTGAGGCGCGTTACCCAAAAGCCAAGATCGGCGACTTCGACGGCAACCCGCAACAGGTCACCGAAATGGATGCCCTGCTCGCCTACCTGCAGATGCTTGGCACACTGGTCGACTTCAAAAATTACGACGAAGCCGCCGGCTACCGCTGAGGAGAACGCTGATGACCTACAATTTGATGCGGGCGTTTGCCGACAGCTGGGGCCTGGTTGCGATGGCGCTGTTCTTCGTGGGGTGCATCGCCTTTGCCCTACGCCCCGGCAGCCGAAGGCTGGCCGACGAAGCGGCCCGCATTCCGCTCGAGGACGAGTGATCATGAGCGACGAGCATATCGATGAAATCTCTGGCGTCTCGACCACCGGCCACGAATGGGATGGTATCCGGGAGCTGAACAACCCGCTTCCCAGATGGTGGGTTATCACTTTTTACGTCACCATTGTCTGGGCGATAGGCTACACCATTGCCTATCCAGCATGGCCTCTGTTGCACTCGGCGACAACGGGTGTGCTCGGCTATTCCAGCCGCAACGAGGTCAGGAACGAGCTGACCGCGGCTGAGGCCGCCAAGGGCAAATATATCTCGGCGGTGGAGTCCAAGAGCGTCTCGGAAATCGCCGCGGACGACGGCCTGCGCGAATTCGCAATCGCCGCCGGTGGCGCCGCTTTCAAGGTCAATTGCGTACAATGTCATGGCTCCGGCGCCCAGGGTTCCAAGGGCTTTCCCAATCTCAACGACGACGACTGGCTGTGGGGCGGCAAGGCCGAGCAGATCCAGCAGACGATTACGCACGGCATCCGCTTCGCATCCGATCCGGACACGCGCCTGTCGGAAATGCCGGCCTTCGGCGACATCATTACCGCCGACCAGATCGCACAAGTCAGCGCCTACGTGGCCAGCCTTTCCGGCAAGGTCCGCGATGCAAGTCTGATCCAACCCGGCGCCAAGGTCTTTGCCGAGAATTGCGTGGCCTGTCACGGCGACAATGCAAAAGGCAACAGGGAATTCGGCGCCCCCGACCTGACCGATGCGATCTGGCTCTATGGATCCGGTGAGACAGCCATCGCCGCACAGGTCCGTGCGCCAAAACAGGGCGTCATGCCGGCCTGGGTTGGCCGTCTCGGCGAGATCAAGGTCAAGGAACTTGCAGTTTATGTCCATTCGCTTGGCGGCGGAGAATAGGAATGGAAGGTCCTATTCTTCGGTCCCCCCTGCCAAGCGGACGAGGCCCGGCGTGAGCCGGGCCTCGACACCATCCCTAATGCGATCTGCACAACCCGGCAAGGCTATCCTACGGCGAGGCTTTACGACAGGTGCCCCTGACATTGGCTGGGAAAGTGGAGTTGCACATGCGTGACAAGACGCAGTTGACAGGGCTCGAAACAGAAACTGTCAATTCCGCCAAAACCCGCAAGCCGCTTTATGCCGCGCGTCAAAAGATCTTTCCGAAGCGCGCCTCGGGCAACTTTCGTCGCTTCAAATGGCTGGTGATGACGATCACACTTGGCATCTATTACCTGGCTGCGTGGCTGCCTTGGGCTCGCGGTCCATTTGCCCCGGACCAGGCAGTCCTGCTCGATCTCGCGAACCGGCGCTTCTACTTCTTCTTCATCGAGATATGGCCCCAGGAATTCTTCTATGTGGCCGGCCTCCTGGTCATGGCGGGCGTCGGTCTTTTCCTGATCACCTCGACTGTCGGCCGTGCCTGGTGCGGCTATGCATGCCCTCAGACGGTGTGGGTCGATCTGTTCCTCGTCGTCGAACGTGCGATAGAGGGCGACCGTAACGCTCGCATGAAACTCGATGCAGGCCCCTGGACCGCCCGCAAGCTGATGCTGCGCTTATCGAAGCACGCCGTCTGGCTGGTCATCGGTGCGGCGACCGGCGGCGCCTGGATTTTCTATTTTGCCGATGCGCCGACGCTGGTTGGCGAACTCTTCACCGGCACCGCGCCACCCGTCGCCTACATCACTGTCGCCGTGCTGACGGCTACCACCTACACGTTCGGCGGTCTGATGCGCGAGCAGGTCTGCACCTACATGTGCCCATGGCCGCGCATCCAGGCAGCGATGCTCGACGAAAGTTCTCTCACCGTCACCTACAATGACTGGCGCGGCGAACCGCGTTCTCGCCACGCCAAGAAGGTCCTTGCCGCAGGGCTGCCGGTCGGTGACTGCGTCGACTGCAATGCCTGCGTCGCGGTCTGCCCGATGGGGATCGACATCCGCGATGGCCAGCAGATGGAATGCATCACCTGCGCGCTGTGCATAGACGCCTGCGACGGGGTCATGGACAAGCTCGGCAAGGAGCGCGGGCTGATCTCCTATGCGACACTGTCCGACTACAACGCCAACATGATGCTGGCGACCGCGGGCGGCTCCAGTTCAGTCAACCCGTCGCAGGTCAGGACCGCTGATGGCCTGTTCTCCGACAAGGTGGCGCATTTCCATATCCGCAAGATCTTTCGGCCACGCACCTACGTCTACATGGGTATCTGGTCGCTGATCGGCCTGGGTCTGCTCTATTCGCTGCTGACGCGCGATCGGCTCGAAGTCAACGTGCTGCATGATCGCAATCCGCAATTTGTCACGCTGTCCGACGGCTCGATCCGCAACGGCTACACCGTCAAGCTGCTCAACATGATCCCCGAGCCAAGGACGATCGTTGTCGCGATTCAAGGCTTGCAGGGCGCCGAGATGAGCGTGGTCGGCGACGACATCCCGGAAGGCCGTTCTTTTGCCATTCCGGTCGAACCCGACCGCCTGAAAATGCTGAAGGTCTTCGTGCGCCAGCCGGCGGATCAAATCCAGGGCACAGCGCAGACCTTCAAGTTCCGTGTCGAGGACAAGGCGAGCTTCGAGGCGGACGAATACACCGCCACCTTCAACGCGCCGGAGACTGCCAGATGACCGCTAACGCTGAAAAACCCCGCGTATTCACCGGCAGGCACATGCTGGCCATCATCCTAGCCTTTTTCGGGGTGGTCATCGCGGTCAATCTGACGATGGCAACGCTCGCCAACACGAGCTGGACCGGCCTTGTCGTCGAAAACACCTATGTGGCGAGCCAGCAGTTCAACAAGAAGGCCGAGGAGGGGCGGGCGCAGGCAGCGCTCGGCTGGACCGGCAAGCTGACCATCGCATGGGGCGAGGTCCGCTATAGCCTTACCGACGCCGTCGGCAAGCCGATTGCCTTGCATGGCGTCAAGGTGCTGTTTCGCCATCCCGCCTACGAGAAAGAGGACAAGGCGGTCAACCTCGCCCTCGCCTCCGGCCAGGAATTCGCAGCCCAGCACATGCCGAAGGATGGCGTCTGGATCGTCGAAGTCGACGCTGACGCCGGTCTGGCCGAGCCCTACCGCGAAGTCCGCAGGATCATGATTTCCCATGGAGCGCTGAAATGAGTTGTTGTGCACCGGGCGCCGAAATGGCGCTTGATCTGGGCAGCACCACGTCGGTCCTGCCGTCTAGTCAAGAGATCAGGCTGGCGAGCCGATCGCTTGGAGATGATCTCCGCCAAACCGATCTTTCGGTGCCGAGCGTTCATTGCGCAGCTTGTATCCAGACGATCGAGACGGCGTTGGGAACGCTCGATCGCGTCGAGAGCGCCCGCGTCAACCTGTCGACGAAACGGGTCTCGGTCCGCTGGCGTGGCGACGAGGTTCCACCGTTCGTCGCCGCGCTTGGACGGCTCGGCTACCAGGCGCATCTCTTCGCCCCCGAGATTGATGAAAAGGACAGGACGCTTTCGGAGTTGATCCGCGCCGTCGCGGTTGCCGGGTTCGCGGCGGGCAATATCATGCTGCTTTCGGTCTCTGTCTGGTCCGGGGCCGAAGGGGCTACCCGCGACCTGTTTCACTGGGTCTCCGCATTGATCGCCATCCCAGCGCTCGCCTTCGCCGGCGGCATCTTCTTCCGCTCGGCCTGGAATGCACTGCGCCACGGCCGCATGAACATGGACGTGCCGATCGCGGTCGGAGTGTCGCTCGCTTACGCCATGAGCCTCTATGAGACGATCAACCATGGCGACCACGCCTATTTCGACGCGTCGGTTTCGCTGCTTTTTTTCCTTTTGATCGGCAGGACGCTGGATCACGTGATGCGCGAACGTGCCCGCACCGCGGTGAAAGGCCTGTCGCAGCTGGCCGCACGCGGCGCCATGGTGCTGCGCGGCGATGGCGCGCGCGACTATCTGCCGGTTGGCGAGATCGAACCGGGGATGCAGCTGCTGATCGCGGCCGGTGAAAGGATCCCCGTCGACGGCAAGATCATCCACGGAGCGTCTGATCTCGACTGCTCGCTGGCCTCAGGCGAAAGCGCGCCGAAAAACGTGGCGCCGGGCGAAGCCGTGCAGGCCGGCGTGCTCAATCTTACCGGCCCGCTGACGATCGAGGCGACCGCCGCCGCGAAGGATTCGTTCCTCGCCGAAATGGTTCGGCTGATGGAAGCCGCAGAGGGCGGTCGCGCGCACTATCGCCGCATCGCTGATCGCGTGTCGGCACTCTACGCGCCCGTGGTTCATCTCACCGCCTTCGTGACATTCCTGGGTTGGATGGCGGCGACGGGCGACTGGCACCGGGCGATGACGATCGCCATTGCCGTTCTGATCATCACCTGCCCGTGCGCGCTCGGCCTCGCCGTACCGATCGTTCAGGTGGTCGCCGCGCGGCGTCTGTTCGAGAACGGCATCATGGTCAAGGACGGTTCGGCCATGGAGCGCCTGGCGACGATTGATAACGCAGTGTTCGACAAGACCGGAACGCTCACGCTCGGACAACCCCGGCTCCTCAATGCATCGTCGATCGATCCGGCCATGCTGGCAATCGCGGCAGACATGGCCGCGCACTCGCGTCACCCGTTTTCAAAGGCCATAACCGGCTTTGCCGCTCCTGGCGGGCAACACAAATTCGATGCCGTCACAGAGCATCCGGGGTTCGGGATCGAAGCCACTGTCGCCGGAAGCATCTGGCGGCTGGGTCGACGCGGATGGGCTGGATGGAAGGCCCGGACCGGTGGTGAAGGCAACCATGGCTATGGCGGAACGGTGCTGACAAAAGACGGGTTCATTGTCGCGACCTTCGATTTCGAGGATGCGCTGCGCGCCGACGCGGCGGCGGCGATCAAGCGATTGAACGATACTGGGGTGTCGATGCAAATGCTGTCGGGCGATACCGCAGGTGCCTGCGGTGAAGTTGCAAGAATGCTGGGTGTCGAGGACTTCGTTCCGTGCCTGCTGCCGTCGGGCAAGGTCGAGCGCATCGAGACCCTGGCGAAAGACGGACACAAGGTTCTGATGGTTGGCGACGGCCTCAACGACACGCCGGCGCTGAGCGCGGCGCATGTCTCGATCGCTCCGGCCACCGCCGCCGACATTGGCCGCAATGCCGCCGACTTCGTATTCCTGCGCGAAAGCCTTCTGGCAGTGCCTCTCGCGCTGGACGTCTCGCGCAAGGCGGGACACCTGATCCGCCAGAACATCGCGATTGCGATCGTCTACAATGCCGTCGCCGTGCCGATCGCCATCCTGGGCCACGCCACGCCTTTGTTAGCGGCGATTGCCATGTCTGCCTCATCGGTGCTTGTTATTGGAAACGCATTGCGCTTGCACGGCTTCGGGGCGAATGCGACGCTGCAAGTTATTCAAAAAGTCGGACGCTCCGCAGTCAGCTATTCGGCATAATCCTCGTGACGACGTTGCTCTATCTCATACCAGTGGCCCTTTTTCTGGGTGCACTGGGTGTGTCCGGCTTCGTCTGGGCATTGCGAAGCGGTCAATACGAAGATCTCGACGGAGCCGCCGAGCGGATACTAATTGATCGGGACGACAAACCGGAACGCTGATTTCAATCCGCTGTGCATAAGATGCGCGGATCGCGCTCGTCAGTCGAGCCGGCTCGGTCGGGAACAAGCTGTCCATGCTCCATGCTCCATGCTCCATGCTCCATGCTCCATGACCATCTTGACCTAAGCTGCACACTACATTTGTGAAAAGCCTCTGTCGTGCGAAGGACTGCCTCCCATTGCACCCAGTATGAGGCGTGTGATGCCACGAGAGTACCTCGCGTGGCCGGACGAGAGCTTGGCAATGTGCGCACGGGTTCCAAAGTGGAACGTCACGGTCGATCACCTGACCGTGAACCGCCAGTGCCGATTGGTCATGTCTGGCTGATCCAGATCAGGGTCATACTCATCGGCGTGGTCTATTGACCAGTCTTCGACGGAGAAATGCATGACTTACGGAAAGATTGGTCGTCATTATCAGCACCTTCACGGTTCTGGGTTTTCTGTCGTGTGGTCGGCCATGCCTTGTGCTTACGGCGCAGCCATTAGCTGACCGGCGTCGTGTGTATCTCGCTTGCTGGCTGACCATCCGCGTGGCTTGCGCGGACAGGGGGCCGATCAACAGCTTTCGCCTTTGATGGGTTGTGTGCGTCGTTGCCGATCCATCCCGATTCCCGGCCCGCGCCTTGAGGCTATGCGACGGTACCGGAACCCAGCGCACGTCACGCGGTTCCGCGCGCGTGGTGTCCGCTCGTCACGACGATGAACGAACAAGCGGCTGGAGTACCATGAACACCGTACACATCATCGACTGCCACAATGCAAATGACTACTTCGCCGACAGGCAAGAGGGACCGATCGTGCAGCACTTGTTAAAGGCTGTCAACATCCGCGCGGAGCTCCAAATGGCGTTGAACCGAACGAAATTTGGTGAGGCTGTAGTACGAGCGATGGAGGCGGAGTGCGACGTGCTTCACATCGCCGGGCACGGCAATGGTGACGGGATCGCTTCGTCCAGTGGGCGAAGTGGCCTTCTTTGGGCTGACTTCGTAAAAATGTTCCAGGGCTCGCATCCAGCGCCGAAGATCCTCGTGATGTCAACGTGCTGCGGAGCATCATCGGGGTTGGGACGTGCGTTTTCGAAATCGATCAACCGTCCGAAGTTGATCATTGGTTCGAGTGACGCGCGCTATTTCGACGACTATGTCGCCGCGTGGGCTTTGCTCTATCGGCGACTGAATTGCAAGGACATCGACATCGAAGCCATGCAGCAGGTTCTTGATGAGATATGCGCGGTCGTGGATAAAAGTTTCCGCTACCTTGGCTGGGATGACGAGAGAGAGCGCTACGTTCGATACCCTCACCCTCGCAAGAGAGCCCGCTTCGACGTCGTGGAGCGTGAGTAGTATGCGCAAGGGTTCCAGGTGGAATGTGGCGATCGATGCGGCGCGGCCGTCGCTGACCAGCGTCGCGAGTGTCTCGCTTGCTGGCGGCGATCTGCGCGGCTGCGCGGCGAAAGGGCGGGATCGGTTAGCCGCATCCACCTCTGAGCGCTTTGAGTGCTTCGTTGCCGATCGATGCGAATCTCCCGGCCCAGCGCCTTTAGGCAATGCGGCGGGCACGGAGCTCATGTCACTCGGCTCAGTTCCACCGTTACACGAGGATAGGCGACCGGATGGCGGCACGCTGATGGGCTCTGACGATAATTTTGACATCGTTGTCGTTGGAGCCGGCCCGGTCGGCCTTTCGTTCGCTGCGTCGCTTGCCCAAAGCGAACTCAAGGTGGCAGTTGTTGAACAGAACACATTCGATAGTCTGGCGAATCCGGCTTTCGATGGTCGCGAAATCGCGCTGACCAACGCTTCGATCAGAACCCTTCGCGAGCTCGGCGCCTGGGATGTCATCCCGGCTTCGGACAAATCAGCACTTCAAGGCGCGCGCGTGCTCAACGGCTCGAGCGCATTCGCTCTTCGTTTCGATCCTCCCAGCAACTCTGGAGAACCGCTGGGGGTTTTGGTTCCAAATTGCCGGATCCGCGAGGCGCTGTTCAAAATCGTCCGCTTGCAGGATCGCGCCCGGCTGTTGTGCGGCCACTCGGTCGTCGATGCAACAAACAGCCAAGAAGGAGCAGTCGTAACGCTCTCTAATGGCGCGCGTTTAACTGCTCGGCTGGTTGTTGCCGCGGATTCGCGTTTGTCCGCCACGCGTGATCTGCTAGGCATCGGCGCCGATATCAACCGGCTTGGCCACTCGATGCTGATTTGCCGAGTGAGGCACGAGCGCGCCCACCACCAGATCGCCATCGAATGGTTCGATCACCATCAGACGATAGCGATATTGCCCCTCGCGGAGGGCATGTCGTCGCTGCTGCTCACATTGCGCTCAAACGAGGCCTATAGACTGCTTGCCTTCGATGATGATTTGTTCCTGTCGGAGTTGACGAAACGGTGTCGAGGGCGCCTTGGAAAAATGACCTTGGCAAGCAAGCGCCACACCTATCCGCTGGTCACGACCTGGGCGCACAAATTCCGGGCGCCGAGCGCCGCACTCATCGGCGACGCTGCCATCGGCATGCACCCGGTGACCGCTCACGGATTCAACATCGGTCTCAGCAGCCAGAAGCAACTCGCCCGTGGAATCATGACTGCGTGCCGCGACGGCCGCAATGTTGGCGACCCCGACATGCTGCATATATACGAAAGGCGGCTGCGCCTGTCGGCGGCGCCGCTCTACCATGCAACGAACATATTGGTTGGACTCTACTCCAGAGACCACCTGGCGGCACGGCTTGCAAGGCATCTGGGGCTTCGCTTTGCCCAACATGTTCCCCTTGTCCGGCATGGGATTTCGGCGGAGCTCCAGCGGTGATACTGCACCAGCAGTCGCATTTTTGCGCGTGCTGGGCGAGCGATGAGAGAGTGCATGATGCACCGGAGTAATCCTGCTCCCCGACGCTGATCTCCGATTGAAGAATTAACCCGTCCTTCAGGGGGGCTGCATAGGCTGCGGACAAGCAGGAGTAAGCAAGCTGACCCGTCCAGCCTTGGAAAAAGAAGATCCGCTGGAGGCGAGAATCCTTCAGGACCAGCTCGCTGATCTGAGGGCAGGCCTTTTCGTCTCAATGCCGATAAGCATTGTGCTGTCCGGGCTGATTTTGACCGTGCAGGCCCTTTCCGGGAACGGTCTTGCTGGCGCGGCCTGGTTTTCGGTCGTTAATGCGATAAATGCCGCCCGCCTTGCACTCGCCCGTCATCAGCTGAAGGAACCCGGAGTCCAGGATGATCTGACACGGGTTTGGCTGCGGCTTCGCTGGTTTGGCAGGCTTGCTCTTCTGGCGGGATTCACCTGGTCATTCCTTGCCGTCCTAACGGCTGGATACACGACGTCTCAAGCATCGCTGCATCTAATAATTCTGGCGGGCATTTCAGCTGGCGCGGTCACGTACGGCAGCTCATATGCTGCGGCAGCGATATGCTTCATCACACCGCCACTCCTCATTGCCGCCGCATGTTTGCTGACGAAGGGAGCCCCGGAAAACTACATTCTGGCTTTTGCCGTCCTGCTTTTCGAGGGCGGCCTGGTTCGATCCTCGTTCGTTGGACAAGCGCGCTTCCGTGACGCGAGCCGCCTGAGACATCAAGCCGAGCGGCTTGCCGCGGAAATGGAGCGCAATTCCAGGGAGGACCATCTTACCGCGCTCCTCAACAGGCGGGGCCTCGAACATGCAATCGATCAGTTTGAGAACACCGATGGACCCTTTGTGGCCATGCTGATTGATCTGGACGGGTTCAAATCTGTCAACGATACCTACGGTCACAGAACGGGTGACGAGCTGCTTGCCAGGATCGCCCGCCGAATAGAGGAAGAAGCACCGGAGGGCTCAACGCTCGCCCGCATCGGTGGGGATGAATTCGTGCTGGTTTTTTCTTCGCGAAAGAATTCTCCTTCTCCCACCAATCTCGCGTCCAATCTCATAGCCAAGCTTGCTCGCCCCTATCCTGGGATCGCATCAGTCCGCATTGGAGCGTCTATAGGAATCTACTTGGCTGAAAACCCCGGACTAACGGAAATGTTGTTGCGGGC
Source organism: Mesorhizobium sp. M7A.F.Ca.US.005.03.1.1 (assembly GCF_003997975.1). Lineage (NCBI taxonomy): Bacteria > Pseudomonadati > Pseudomonadota > Alphaproteobacteria > Hyphomicrobiales > Phyllobacteriaceae > Mesorhizobium > Mesorhizobium sp. M7A.F.Ca.US.005.03.1.1. Next base: position 11,195 of record NZ_RZRO01000028.1, on the reverse strand, counting down.
CGACATCGCCCTTTACACAGCTAAGCGCCGCGGCAGGAATGAATTTTGTCTGTTCGATGCCGAGCTAGCCCGGGAGTTGCAACGCCGCCAGTCAATCGAACGCGATCTTCATTCGGCGATAACGATGAGAAGCTTGGTCGCTTGGTTTCAGCCAATCGTAAGACTCGAAACTGAAGCCGTCGTCAGTTTTGAAGCCTTGCTAAGATGGTCTCACCCGCTTCACGGTCCCATTTCTCCGCCCGAGATCATGACAGCGGCACGCGAAACTGGAATGCTTCAGCTGCTAACTCAAACGGTATTCGCCGACTGTTGCGCTCTTATCGAGGGCTTGGTCAAAGCTGACCGTCGTGATGTTCGTGTGGCGATGAATGTTTCACCGTGCGAGTTGGAAGCTGGCGATATTGACGAGATGATTCTTAATGGTCTGGCGGCAAAAGACCTCCCTGCAACGATGTTCGACATCGAGATTACCGAAGAAGCCCCAGTGGATCCGGACAGAGTGGATGAAAAGCTCGCCCGGCTTTCACATGCTGGCATTTCTATCGCGCTCGATGACTTCGGCACCGGTTTTTCGACGTTGGCATCGCTCAAGGACAGTCGGATCAGGAAGGTGAAAATAGATCAGGGCTTCGTTCGCGGCTTAGCCAAGTCCCGGGAGAATCGGCTGCTTGTCAAAGCGGTGATTGATCTTGGTAGGACGCTCGGGATCGAGGTCATGGCCGAGGGCGTTGAAACAGAGGCAGATCGGCAAACTCTGTACAAGCTTGGCTGCAGAACCGCGCAGGGCTTCCTGTTCTCTAAGGCAGTGCCTCTCCATTTGGCACTTGATTCGGTAGTAAAAGAGCACGCGAAGGAGTTGTGACCGGCCTCTCCGTCCGTGCTGCTCGCGGAACTTTCATGTGGGGTGGACCTGACGCGCGAAAGCCGTTTCGGACGGTAGAGTTATTACGGGGGCGAAACTGAGCACGTGGTTTGGATAGCAGCAATCCGGTCCACCGGCGCACATGCAGCGGCTTCATACAAGCGTTCAAGTTGCGAGATGAGCTTGAGTGAACGACGTCGGAGAATTGCGTCCTTTGGACGCTGGTTTCGCGGTTCCCGTAGGATTCGATTACGGGAAGCGTTCTTGGCTGCTTCTCGGCTCAGCGCTCATCGGGATGAACAACGTACCCGCGGTCAAGGTCTTCGCGACCTCAACCCAGTCACCATCCCGCAACAGCAGCGGTCGGGTCCTGATCAAGCGCTCAGCCTCAGCACAGGTGCTGGAGCAACGGTAGAGCGCGGAAAACGTGTATCGGAATGCGCTGGCTCACCATAGGAAGCTGCCACGGCATGTCGAATGTCCCCAGGGGGCGGACCGTTCCCTTGCATTTGTCTCGATGACGGGCTCTCAAAGCTAAAGCCAAGAGAGCTTTATAAAAATCGCACCCGATCGGCTGCGCAACGACGACCAGCTGAGGCCCGATCGGGTGCTAAGGTCGTGCCAAAAAAGGCGCGTCACTGTCGCATTTCTAGCCGGCTTGCGATCGGACGTCATCTCTTGGCGATCGCTGCCCCTTCTCTCAAATGCGCTTAGCGGCGCCGATGGCGAATAGCGCAAGCTTTTCCACCCGTTTCTACTCCACTACCGAGACTCGTCACCAACCTCCTTTTATTCGCTTCCATATGGCCCATCCTGTCTCCAATCGAGGAGGAGCGCGAACATGGGCCAAGCCGTAGAACGTCTCAGTCTCGGGAATTCTTCTGCTCGCCAAACTGCCGTTGTCGCCGGCACCATATTTGGCAGGGTGACAGTGCACGACAAGATATCAGGCGTTCTTGTCTGGGCTGAACTATGCTTGCAAGCCATAACCCAAAAATCGCCGATCCCTTTGAATTCGAGCCGGATGAATGGGTGTTTCAAAATTTTTGGCGGTTTTAGGCAGAACCCTCCGATGGCCCGCGTACCGGTCAAGCTTCGTGAGCACTTTAGGTTCGTCGATCAGGCATAGGTTTCTTTCCCATGCCACATGCTGGCCGTTTGCCTAGTTCGGAAGCCCTCGAGAGGCGTTGCTCGTCTTGGTATGGCGTCGCCCCTTTTTCCGATCCATCGGCCACGGAGCTAGAATGGTGTCTAGCTGTTGCCGCCTACTTGGTCATCCGGCATGGAGATGCCTATATACCGACCTTCGAAAGGCTGGAATACGAGGTCGAACAAATGCGGCGGAAGCTCGGAAATCGCGAGCGAGCGCAGCGCGTGCTGGCCACGCTCAACCTAAATGGCTCGGACAGCTGGAGCCGTGAGGTTGGTTCTCAAGGCCTGGATGGCGCCGCAATCACATTCGCCCGGGCGGGGTAAAAGCGATTTTTTGGAGCCACTCGCGCTTTTGCGCTAACGAAGGTCCCGCGCCGTATTTGGGCCGGATCCATTTGTGGCCCATCAGAGAAGCAATTACCTTCTCCGGCGCCTCAACTGCCGTCAGCCGGTCCTCGAAAGTGTGTCGCAGGCTATAAAGACTATGCTCGGAAGTCGGCAGAAGTTCCTTGCTGGCGAGCACCTTGTTGACGAGCGCTGAAAGTGACGCGGCCTTGTCGCGATAACGAGGAAAGCCGTCCGGATGGAGCTTGATGGCTGCAAGTGCGCCGCCAACCAAGGGAATGTCACGGGCTGAATGACCGGTCTTCAAGCGACGGCCATTGGGGCGCACCCGCACATGCGGGATTTCTCGATCGAGGTGGATTGTTTCGGTGGTGAGGTTTGCCGCTTCAGAAAGCCTGAGTCCGGTATCGGCAATCACATAGATTAGATGGCGGGCTTCGTCATTGAGTCCGTCGAGCGCGCCTTCAGCGAGTATCTTCTCCTGAATGAACTCCGCTGTGAACGCAGCGCGTTGCCCGGGGACGGCGCCGGAAAGACGCAGGTTTCGAAAAACCGGCTCCAGCTTGAGCTGGTGAGTCAGATCGACGACGCGCAGCATTTTCGAAACATGGCCGATGTCCTTGTTGGCCGTACCGATATCAAGTCCATCCTCAACGATCCGCTTTTGCCACCACTCGCGGAACGCGATTGCGTCGTCCCGAGTGAGGCTTGCGATCTCCTTGTCGCCAATGACTCCAACCAGATTGGCAACTGCGCGCTTTTTGGGGTTACGCCATTTCTTGATTTGGTTGGGCGACATGGTCAGCAAGTTCTGTTGCTCGATCGTCTCGAATTCCTTGATAAGACCGCTCAGGCGGACCGCTGGCCGCTTCTCCCCACCCATGACGGCCGAGACGTCCTGCGCGTCCTCGATCGATTTTTTGTCGAGGAGCAGCTTGATACGGGCCATGAGTTCGTCGAGCGGCCCCGCTGCTAGTTCCTCGTTAGTGCGATAGGCCAATCCAAATGACCGCGCGCGCTTCCTCGCGGCTTCGAAACGCAGCCCCGCCTCGGCGGATTGGCCTTCCCGCAGTCTACGCCAATACGCCTCCAGCCCCGCGCCGAGGCTTTGCACTGCATCTCGCGCCCGTACACCGCGGGGATCGTCAGCCACGGCGACGCCCGTGGAAATGCGTACTAGGCAGCGGCGATCAAACGCCGCGAATTCCTTCGGCACCCTGCGGACGAGATACCAGATGCCTTCACGTTTATGCGGCTTTGGCGCTGCGGAACGTCGCATTATCTTTCTCTAATGTTACACAGTTTGTTACACAGTCTAAGATATGTTTCGCTTCGTGCTGGTCAAGCGCAACAAGGAAGCTTTTGAAAGGAAAGGATTTTTATGGAAGCTAAATGGCGGAGAGGGAGGGATTCGAACCCCCGATGGGCTTGCACCCATGCCGCATTTCGAGTGCGGTGCATTCGACCACTCTGCCACCTCTCCGCGGTCATGGTCGGCCGTTGCCGGCGCGGCGCACTAGATAACGGCTGAACGGGCAGGTTACAAGGCCAATCCGTCAGTTATTTGGCTTGCCGGGCAAGCAGCGGATTCGCGACGGTTCAGCGGCGGCGAGGCCTGGGTAGGTTGGTAACCAGTCACGCGTGCTTGCCTCGATGACGGTCACGTCGTGCAGTCGTGCTGACACGCTCGATCCTTCGGCCGCCAACAACAGTCCCGACAACAGCTGTTTGCCTTGACTCGCACTCAACCTTCGGTTAGGGACAGCGCGCAATCGGCGTGGAGGGTTCTTCCGCGCCGCTTGTTTTTTGAACCCGCAGACTGACAAAAAGACGGCTGAACCGCCAGAGGCGGCTCATCAAGGCCGACCGAACAGCGAAAGGCAAAAAATGTTCGCAGTCATTAAAACGGGTGGCAAGCAGTATCGCGTTGCCGCCAACGATCTCCTGAAGATCGAAAAACTCGAAGCCGCTGTCGGCGATATGGTCGAGATCGGCCACGTCCTCGCACATGGCGAAGGCGAGAATGTCACGTTCGGCGCGCCGTTCGTCGACGGCGCGGTGGTCACCGCCGAAGTCGTCGAGCAGGGCAAGAACCGCACCGTCATCGCCTTCAAGAAGCGCCGCCGGCAGAATTCGCGCCGCAAGATCGGCCATCGCCAGCTTTTGACCACCGTGCGGATTTCCGAGATCCTGCTGGGTGGCGCCAAGCCGACGAAGACGGCAGCGGTCAAGGCGCCGAAGAAGATGAAGGCCGAGGCCGCCACCGAGGTGCAGGCGGAAGCCGCGCCGAAGAAGGAGCCCAAGGCCAAGGCAGCCGAGACAAAGGCAGCCGAGACCGCGGCAGCGCCGCTGTTCAAGGCGCCCAAGGGTGAGCCGGACGATCTGACCGTGATCAAGGGCATCGGCCCGGTCGCAGCCAAGGATCTCAACGAGCAGGGCATCATCACCTTCGCGCAGCTCGCCAAGCTGACCGACAAGGATGTCGCCAAGATCGACGAGCACATGCCCTTCAGCGCCGACCAGATCAAGGACTGGCGCGAGCAGGCCAAGGAATTGGCGGCGAAGTAATTTTCTGGCGACCAGGTCGCCGGATCGGACTTGAAACGGAACGCGAACGCGTTCATAAGGCCTTTTAGGCGCCTTGCGGCGCAACGGAGTTAGTTAGATGGCACACAAGAAAGCTGGCGGCTCGTCGCGCAACGGTCGCGACTCGCATTCCAAGCGTCTGGGCGTGAAGAAGTTCGGCGGCGAAGCCGTCATCCCGGGCAACATCATCATTCGTCAACGCGGCACCACGTGGCATCCCGGCGTCAATGTCGGCATGGGCACGGACCATACGCTTTTTGCGCTCGAGACCGGCGCCGTGACGTTCAACAAAAAAGCCAACGGCCGAACCTACGTATCGGTCAACCCGATTGCCAAAGCCGCGGAGTAGCCGGTTCCGCACTAGAACACCGGCGCCCATCTCGGGAACCGGTGTCTGGCAAAGCCAGGAAAAGGATCAGGGGAGATGGGTTTCCATCTCCCCTTTTTCTTGTGCCTGGAGGACTTTCAAATGGTTGCCGAAGCGGAAGACTCAGAAGACGAAAGTTACGCGATAGACTGCCCGGTGCTGGTCACCGAGCGGCTGGTGATGCGGGCGCCCCACGAGGGCGATATCGCGCAGCTGGTCGAGCTTGCCGACAACCGCCATGTCGCCGAAATGCTGGCACGCATGCCGCACCCCTATGGCGAGGCCGAGGCGCGCGCTTTCCTGGCCATGACCAAATCGCGCCGGGCCGGCATTGCTTATGCCCTGACGCTGGCTGGCACCGACACCTTCCTCGGTTGCGCCGGCCTCAACACCACCGATCGCGGGCTGGAGCTCGGTTACTGGATCGGCGAGCCGCACTGGAAGAAGGGCTATGCGACGGAAGCAGCGCACGCGCTGGTCGATCTCGCCTTCCAGAGGACGTCGATCCAGGTCCTGCATGCCTCGACGCGGGTCATCAATCCGGCCTCGCGCCGCGTCATCCACAAATGCGGGTTCCAGTATGCCGGCCAGGGCATGCTGAACTCGATCGTCGCCGGCCAGGTTCCCGTCGAGCGCTACCGGCTCGATCGCAAGACCTGGACCAGCCTGCGGAACTGGGTGCATTTCTGATGGATGACGGCGGTCAAGCCAATGGTCGACAGCAGCGATATTGAAACGGCCGCGATCGCGCCGATGACGCCTGGGGATATCGAAAGCTTTCATCGCGCGCTCGATGTCGTAGCGCGTGAGCGAAAGTACTTGTCCTTCCTTGAGGCGCCACCGCTGGATCAAGTCAGAAGTTTCGCAATGGATCGTATCGGGAGAGGCGATCCGGGGTTCGTGGCCGTTGTTCGTGGCGAGGTCGTCGGCTGGTGCGACATCTCACGCCATGATCGGCTCATCCATGCCCATCGCGGCTCCCTCGGGATGGGGATTGTTCCTCCCTATCGGGGGCGTGGCCTTGGACTGCGGCTCATCAATGCAACCTTGGCGCAAGCGCGCAGGGCCGGTTTCGTCCGCATCGAACTCTCCGTGCATTCCGACAATGCTCGCGCCATCTCTCTCTACGACAAGGTCGGGTTTGTCAGGGAGGGCGTGCAGAGCGATGCCGTCCATGTCGACGGGGAATACCGCGATACGATCATGATGGCGATCGTCGAACGCGAAAACGCCGCCAGATGAATGGCCATCAGCCCAGCTCGACCCACACTGGCAGATGGTCCGAGCCGACTGCCTTTCGGTCGACCCATAGACGCTGCAGGGATCTGGCAAGCGAAGCGCTGGTGAAGATATAATCGATGCGCTTGTGCCGGCTGGGATCGGTGGGTTGCTTGGGATCAACCCAACTGATGAGATCGTCGCCGGTGGCGTTCAGCCGCAAGGCGGCATCGACGGCGAAGTCGGCGGTCAGCGGCATGCCGAATTCATGGTCCGGCCGGCCGGCGAGTTCGACATATTCGGGTGAGCCGGCCAGCATGTTGAAATCGCCCATTCCGACAAAGGCTTCGGGATGCGGCAGTTCCGGCAGGCCGATCTCGGCGACGCCGGACAGTGCTCCGCCTTCGAGCGCATAGTTCAGCATGCGTTGGCGCAGGAACTGGATCTGGCTGGCGCGTTCGAGGGGGCTGCGGTGATCGAGATGGATGGAATAGAAGCGGATGAAACCAAGCGGCGTCTCGATCAGCGCTTCCAGCGCGCCGCGCTGGAAGTTCATCATCTCGAAGCTGCGGCTGCGCGGCAAAAGCAGGTTGCGCGACAGATGAATGGGCGTCCTAGACAGCACCATGTTGCCGAGCTGGAAGGTTTTCGTCACGGCACGGCCGTTGTCGATGTGCGAACCGATATTGGCCTCGAAATTGCTGCCATAGACGGCGAAATAGTCGGGCAGCGCCTCGCCGATCTCGGCGACCATGTCGCGGCCGCCATTCCGAGGATTGTTGCGGGTCACCTCCTGCAAAGCGATCACGTCGGCTCCGCGCACGGCATCGGCGATGCGCCCGACATCGTACTGCCCGTCGAGGCCGATGCCGTACTGGATGTTGTAGGTTACAAGCTTCATTCCGACGTCTCTCCGGCCAACCCACATGGCCATTGTCACAAAACGGCCTCGCCCTTCGCCGCGCCTTGGTTTAGAGCAAGGGCCAAGGTTTAGAGCAATGCCGCAAAGCCACTAGTAGAAACTGTACAATCTCATGAAATTTCTCGATCAAGCCAAGGTATACATCCGCTCCGGTGATGGCGGCGCCGGTTCGGTGTCGTTCCGGCGTGAAAAATTCATCGAGTTCGGCGGGCCGGATGGCGGCGACGGCGGCCGCGGCGGCGATGTCTGGCTGGAGGCGGTCGACGGGCTGAACACGCTGATCGACTACCGGTATCAGCAGCATTTCAAGGCCAAGACCGGCGTCCACGGCATGGGCCGCAACATGACCGGAGCCAAGGGCGCCGACGTCACGCTGAAAGTGCCGGCCGGAACGCAGGTGTTCGAAGAAGACAACGAGACGCTGATCTGCGACCTGACCGTGGTCGGACAGCGCTTTCTGCTGGCCAAGGGCGGCAATGGCGGTTTCGGCAACCAGCATTTCAAGACCTCGACGAACCAGGCGCCGCGCCGCGCCAATCCCGGCCTGCCGGGGCAAGAGCTCAACATCTGGCTGCGGCTGAAGCTGATCGCCGATGCCGGGCTGGTCGGGCTGCCCAATGCCGGCAAGTCGACATTCCTGGCGGCGGTCACCGCAGCCAAGCCGAAGATCGCCGACTATCCCTTCACGACGCTGCATCCCGGCCTCGGCGTTGCCCGCATCGACGCGCGCGAATTCGTCATCGCCGACATTCCGGGCCTCATCGAAGGCGCGCATGAGGGCGTCGGCATCGGCGATCGCTTCCTTGGCCACGTCGAGCGCACGCGTGTGCTGCTGCATCTGGTTTCGGCGCAGGAGGAAAATCCGGGCAAGGCCTACAAGACCGTGCGAGCCGAGCTCGACGCCTATGGCCATGGCCTCACCGACAAGGTCGAGATCCTGGCGCTTTCCCAGGTCGACACGCTCGACGCCGATGCGCGCAAGAAGAAGGTCGCCTCGCTGAAACGCGCTGCCGGCCGCGCGCCGATGCTGTTGTCGGCGGTCACCGGCGAGGGCGTCGAGGCGGTGCAGCGGGCGCTGATGGCGGTGATTGCTGAGGCGCGCGCGCAGATCGCGGCGCCGGTCGAGACGCGCTGGGACAAATAGGGTCATGCAGTCGCTGAGAAAATATCGGCGCATCACCGTCAAGATCGGCTCGGCGCTGCTCGTCGACCGCACGACGGGCCTGAAGCGCGACTGGCTGGCTTCGCTCGCCGACGACATTGCCGGGCTGGCCCAGGGCGGCGCTGAAATCCTCGTCGTGTCGTCCGGCGCCATCGCGCTTGGCCGCACCATCCTTGGCCTCGGCAAGCGAGCCCTGAAACTGGAGGAGAGCCAGGCGGCGGCAGCCGTGGGACAGATCGCGCTGGCCGGCGCCTGGTCGGACGCGCTCGGCAAGGGCAGCCTGAAATCGGGCCAGATCCTGCTGACGCTCGGCGACACCGAGGAGCGCCGCCGCTATCTCAACGCGCGGGCGACGATCTCGACACTCTTGAAGATGAAGGCAGTGCCGGTCATCAACGAGAACGACACGGTGGCGACTTCCGAAATCCGCTACGGCGACAATGACCGGCTGGCGGCCCGCGTCGCCACCATGATGGGCGCCGATCTTTTGGTGCTGCTTTCCGACATCGACGGGCTCTACACCGCGCCGCCGGCGCGCGACCCCAACGCCAAATTCATTCCGGTGGTCGACCGCATCACGCCTGATATCGAGGCGATGGCGGGTGCGGCCGCTTCCGAGCTGTCGCGCGGCGGCATGCGCACGAAGCTCGATGCCGGCAAGATCGCGACCGCCGCCGGCACCGCGATGATCATCACGTCGGGCACTCGGCTGTCGCCGCTGATGGCGATCGAACGCGGCGAGCGCGCTACTTTCTTTCGGCCGAGCAGCAACCCGGTCAAGGGCTACAAAACCTGGATCGCCGGCCAGCTCGAGCCGGCCGGCCGGCTTACGGTCGATGCCGGCGCCATCGGCGCGCTGCTGTCGGGCAAATCGTTGCTGCCGGCCGGCGTCAAGCTGGTCAGCGGCAATTTCTCGCGCGGCGACACGGTGGCGATCCTGTCGCCCGAGGGCCGCGAGATCGCGCGCGGGCTGGTTGCCTATGATGCCGCCGATGCCGTAAGGATCGCGGGCCTGAAGACGGCCGAGATCGAAACCGTGCTCGGCTACGAGGCGCGTTCGGCGATGATCCACCGCGACGACCTTGTGGTGAGCCATTCGGGTGACCAAGTACGGGCCGGCGACCAAACAGGGGCCGGTGACCAAGTCACGGTCGGTGGCGATGTAAGCGGAGGATGAGCCATGCTGAAACTGCATGAAAAATCCGGGGATGACACTGTCGCGCTGATGGCCGATATCGGCCGGCGCGCCCGCGCTGCCGCCCGGCCGCTGGCCATTGCCACGACCGCCGCCAAGAACGCCGCACTGCTGGCCATGGCCGAGGCGATCGTGGCCCGTGAGCAGGACATTCTCGACGCCAACGCCATCGATGTTTCGAATGGTCATGAATCCGGGCTTTCCACCTCCTTCATGGACCGGCTGAAGCTCGATCCGGCGCGCATCCGCGCCATGGCCAACGGCATCCGCGAAATCGCCGCGCTGCGGGATCCGGTTGGCGACGTGATCGCGCAGTGGGACCGGCCGAACGGTCTGCATATCGAGCGCGTGCGCACGCCGCTCGGCGTCGTCGGCGTCATCTATGAGAGCCGCCCGAACGTCACCGCCGATGCCGGCGCGCTGTGCCTCAAGGCCGGCAATCCGGTGATCCTGCGCGGCGGTTCGGATTCGCTCAATTCTTCCGCCGCCATCCACGCCTGCCTGGTCGAAGGGCTGAAGCAAGCGGGCCTGCCGGAGGATGCCATCCAGCTGGTGCCGACCACCGACCGCGCCGCCGTCGGCGAGATGCTGAAGGGGTTGGGCGGCAACCTCGACGTCATTATCCCGCGCGGCGGCAAAAGCCTGGTCGGACGGGTGCAGGCCGAGGCGCGGGTCCCGGTCTTCGCCCATCTCGAAGGCATCTGCCATCTCTACATCGACCGTTCCGCCAAGCTCGATATGGCGGTGCGGATCGCCGTCAACGCCAAGATGCGGCGCACCGGCGTCTGCGGTGCCGCCGAGACGCTGCTCGTCGACCGGGCGGTTGCCTCCACGCATCTGGTGCCGATCCTCGACGCGCTGCGCGCGGCCGGCTGCGAAATCCATGCCGATACCGAGGTGCTGAAAGTGTTTTTCGACGCCAAACCGGCGACCGATGCCGATTGGGTGACAGAATATCTCGATGCCATCATCGCGGTAAAACTGGTCGACGGTATCGGTGGTGCGATCGAGCATATCGAGACGTTTTCCTCGCATCACACCGAGGCGATCGTCGCCGAGGATGCGCAAGCCGTCGAGCGGTTTTTCAACGAGATCGATTCGGCGATCCTGCTGCACAACGCATCGACGCAGTTCGCCGACGGCGGCGAGTTCGGCATGGGAGCCGAGATCGGCATCGCCACCGGCAAGATGCATGCGCGCGGACCGGTGGGCGTCGAACAGCTGACGTCGTTCAAATACCGTGTGCGCGGGTCGGGACAGGTGAGACCTTGAGCGCTGGTCTTACCCTTCCCCTTGTGGGGAGGGTGGCGAGCATAGCGAGCCGGGTGGGGGGACGACGCTGAATTCCGCGATACCCCCACCCCGCTCCGCTTCGCGGATCGACCC
>NZ_RZRO01000027.1:0-66280 GCF_003997975.1 Mesorhizobium sp. M7A.F.Ca.US.005.03.1.1 | reverse complement strand
CAGCGGGCGCCGTCCGGTACGAAAGCAGCAATATCGTCGCGCCATTTCGGCCGGCCGCGATGATAGGAGGTCAGCCCGACCGCCGGGTTCCAGCCGCCGGAAACGGCGAGCCCGTCCGCTTCAACCTCGGCGCGCGCGCCGCCGGTCAGCGACACCGCGATTTTCCTGACGCCATCCTTGCCGCCGTCGATGCCACTGACGGAACCGTGCAGCACCGGGAAGCCGCCCTTCGAGGCCAGCGAACGATGCGCCGGCGATATTTCGGGCCGTGCATCGATGACCGCCGCTATCTGCAGGCCGGCACCGAGCGCCGTCTCGACGGTGCGCCAGCCGTCCTCATTGTTGGTGAAAAGTGCGATCCGCTTTGCCGGTGTAGCGGCGTAGCGCGCGACATAGGTGCGCATGGCGGAGGCCATCATCACGCCGGGCGTGTCGTTGCCGGCAAAGACGATCGGCCGTTCGATGGCGCCGGCTGCCACGACGCAGCGCTTCGCCACGATCCGCCACAGGCGCTGGCGCACCTGGTGCTCGGGCGGCGAGGGCAAATGGTCGTTGACCCGCTCAATGGCGCCATAGGTGCCGCCATCGTAGACGCCGAACAGCGTCGTGCGGGTCATGACGCGGACGTCGGGCATACCAGCCAGTTCAGCCAGCGTCCGCGAAATCCACTCGGCCGCAGGTTCGCCGTCGATCATTGCGCCATCCGACAGCAGACGGCCGCCGAGGACAAAATCCTCCTCGCACAGGATGACGCGGGCGCCTGCGCGGCCGGCTGCCAACGCCGCGGCCAGACCAGCCGGGCCGGAGCCGGCGATCAGCACGTCGCAATGCGCCCATGCCTTGTCGTAGTGGTCGGGATCGGCAAGGCCGGCGGCACGGCCAAGGCCTGCGGCGCGGCGGATCGCCGGCTCATAGATCGCTTCCCAGAACTTCGCCGGCCACATGAATGTCTTGTAGTAGAAGCCGGCAACGAAGATCGGCGCGAACAGCTGGTTGACCGACATCACGTCGTGGCGCAGCGACGGCCAACGGTTCTGGCTGGCGGCCTCGAGCCCGTCATAGAGTTCGGCCGTCGTCGCCTTGGTGTTCGGCTCGCGCCGTGCCCCGGTGCGCAGCTCGACCAGCGCATTGGGTTCTTCCGAGCCCGCAGTCAGGATGCCGCGCGGGCGGTGGTATTTGAACGAACGGCCGACCAGCTTGACGCCGTTGGCGATCAGCGCCGAGGCGAGCGTGTCGCCCTGGAAGCCGGAGAAAGCCTTGCCGTCGAAACGGAAGTTCAGCGGTGCCGAGCGGTCGACAAGCCCGCCATTGCCGAGCCGGTGTGTCTGCGCGCCGGCCATCACGCACCAACCTTCGCAGCGCCGGCACCAGCCGCCGGTTCGATGGAGGAAATCTCGTGCGTCAGCGTGTTGCGGGTGACCTTCAGCCAAGCCCGGCAACCACCGCCATGGTACCAGTATTCGCTGGTCGCGCCGGCGACATTGTCGCGCAGATAGACATAGTCGAAGACCTCGTCTTCCGAGGCGCCGGCCTCGGGCCGTACCGGTTTGGCGTCGCCGAGATAGGTGAACTCGCCGAGTTCGCGTTCACCGCAGAAAGGACAGGCAATGCGCATTTCTTCTAAACCGCCTTCAATGCAGGTTCGGTTGGGCGCCCTGGCCCTTTTCGTCGATCATGGCGCCAGTTCGGAACCGGTCTAGGCGGAACCGTGCCGCTTCTTCATGCGACTCGTCGCGAGCCAGGAGGTGCGCAAAGACAAAACCGGACCCTGGCGTCGCCTTGAAGCCGCCATAGCACCAGCCCGCGTTGAGATAGAGCCCGTCGACGGGCGTCTTGTCGATGATCGGTGAACCGTCCATCGACATGTCCATGATGCCGCCCCACTGGCGCAGCAGGCGCACGCGGCCGATCATCGGCATCAGCGCCATGCCGCCCTCGCAGACGTCTTCCATCACAGGCATGTTGCCGCGCTGGGCGTAGGAATTGTAGCCGTCTATATCGCCGCCGAAGACGAGGCCGCCCTTGTCGGACTGGCTGACGTAGAAATGGCCGGCGCCGAAGGTCATGACGCCCGGGATGAGCGGCTTGATCGCCTCGGAGACGAAGGCCTGCAGCACATGGCTCTCGATCGGCAGGCGCAGGCCGGCCATTGCCGCGACGCGCGACGAGGAGCCGGCGACCGCCATGCCAACCTTTCCGGCGCCGATCTTGCCGCGCGACGTCTCGACGCCGGTCACCTTGCCATTGGCGTCTCTGACGAAGCCGGTGACTTCGCAATTCTGGATGATGTCGACGCCGAGTTCGCTCGCCGCATGCGCATAGCCCCAGACCACCGCATCGTGCCGCGCCGTGCCGCCGCGCCGCTGCAACAGCCCGCCTTGCACGGGAAAGCGCGCATTGTCGAAGTTCAGGAACGGGATCATCTTCCTGACGGCAGCGAGGTCGAGCAGTTCGGCGTCGATGCCGTTGATGCGCATGGTGTTGCCGCGCCGCGCATAGGCGTCGCGCTGCGCGTCGGAATGGTAGAGGTTGATGACGCCGCGCTGGCTGACCATCGCATTGTAGTTGAGGTCCTGCTCCATCCGCTCCCACAGCTTCATCGACAATTCGTAGAAGCCGGTGTTGCCGGGCAGACCGTAATTGGAGCGGATGATGGTGGTGTTGCGGCCGGCATTGCCGGAGCCGATCCAGCCTTTTTCGAGCACGGCGACATTCTTGATGCCGTACTCGCTGGCGAGGAACCAGGCGGTGGCCAGCCCGTGCCCACCGCCGCCGATGATCACCACGTCGTAGCGATCCTTCGGCGTGGCGTCGCGCCAGGTGCGCTGCCAGTTCTTGTGGCCGGACACGGCGGCACGAGCGAGCGAGAAGATCGAATATTTCATCAGTTCATTCCGAGGTCGCTCGCGTCGCGCTGGTGGTCAAATATCCAGCGTGTGGTCGCGCTCCCATTGCGTGAAGTGCGAAGCATAGGAATTCCATTCCTGCTGCTTCAGCTTTAGATATGCCGACGAAAATTCCTCACCCAGCGCCGCCTTGAGCGATTTGTCATTGTCGAACTCACGCAGCGCGTCGAGCAGGTTGAGCGGCAGCTTCGGTGCGTCTGTGACGGTATGGCCGAGCTGGTACATGTCGATGTCGTGGCGCTTGCCCGGATCGGCCTTGGAGCGGATGCCGTCGAGGCCGGCCGCGATGATGACGGCCTGCAGCAAATAGGGATTGGCGGCGCCATCCGGCAGGCGCAGCTCGAAGCGGCCGGGGCCGGGCACGCGCACCATGTGGGTGCGGTTGTTGCCGGTCCAGGTCACCGTGTTCGGTGCCCAGGTCGCGCCCGAAATGGTGCGCGGCGCGTTGATGCGTTTGTAGGAATTCACCGTCGGGTTGGTGATCGCGGCTAGTGCGGAGGCATGCTTCATGATGCCGCCGAGGAAATTCCGGCCCTTGGCCGACAGGCCGAGCTCCATCGCATTGTCGGCGAAGACGTTGGTCTTGCCCGATTTGTCCCAAACCGAGATATGGGCATGGCAGCCATTGCCGGTCAGACCCTGGAAGGGCTTCGGCATGAAGGTCGCGCGCAGGCCATGCTTTTCCGCGATCGACTTGACCATGAATTTGAAGAACGAGTGCTTGTCGGCGGTCGCCAGCGCGTCGTCGAAAGCCCAGTTCATCTCGAACTGGCCGTTGGCGTCCTCATGGTCGTTCTGATAGGCGCCCCAGCCGAGCGCCAGCATGTGGTCGCAGATCTCTGCGATGACGTCGTAGCGCCGCATCACCGCTTGCTGGTCGTAGCAGGGTTTTGAGGCCGTGTCGTATTCGTCGGAGATCGTCTTGCCGTCAGGCGAGATCAGGAAGAACTCGGCCTCGACGCCGGTCTTGACATGCATGCCGTCGCTGGCGGCTTCCGCGATCAGCCGCTTCAGTGTGTTGCGCGGCGCCTGGTCGACCTCCTTGTCGTCCATGATGCAGTTGGCCGCCACCCAGGCGACCTCAGGCTTCCACGGCAGCTGGATCACCGAATCCGGATCCGGCACCGCAAGCATGTCGGGATGCGCCGGCGTCAGGTCCAGCCATGTGGCGAAACCGGCAAAGCCGGCGCCGTCCTTCTGCATGTCTGATATCGCCTGCGCCGGCACCAGCTTGGCACGCTGGCCACTGAACAGGTCAGTGTAGGAAATCATGAAATATTTGACGTTTTTCGCCCTTGCGAATTCAGCAAGATCAGTTGCCACGGTAGTTCCCCATTTTATCGATTGTTGTTCCCGAGTATGCGGGAATCGGCCCTTCGTTGATCAGAAGCCGTTCTTCCCCGGTATCCAGTTGGTGCCGGCCAGCGGCACGCCGGCCATGGCGGCTGCCTCGATCGTCAGCGCGACCAGGTCCTCGGGTTCGAGATTGTGCAGGCTGTTCTTGCCGCACGCGCGGGCGATCGTTTGAGCCTCAAGGGTCATCACCTTGAGGTAGTTCGCTAGCCGGCGCCCGGCAGCCACCGGATCGACCCGCTTCATCAGTTCCGGATCCTGCGTGGTGATGCCGGCGGGGTCGCGCCCCTCGTGCCAATCGTCATAGGCGCCGGCCGTGGTGCCAAGCTCGTTGTACTCCGCCTCCCAGCGCGGATCGTTGTCGCCGAGCGCGACAAGGGCCGCCGTGCCGATCGAGACCGCGTCGACGCCGAGCGCCAGCGCCTTGGCGACATCGGCGCCGTTGCGAATGCCGCCGGAGACGATCAACTGCACCTTGCGGTGCATGCCGAGGTCCTGCAGCGCCTGCACGGCCGGCCTGATGCAGGCAAGCGTCGGCTGGCCGACATTTTCGATGAACACTTCCTGGGTGGCGGCGGTGCCGCCCTGCATGCCGTCGACGACAACGACATCGGCGCCGGCCTTCACGGCAAGCGCCGTGTCATAATAGGGGCGCGCGCCGCCGACCTTGACGTAGATCGGTTTTTCCCAGTCGGTGATTTCGCGCAATTCGAGGATCTTGATCTCGAGATCGTCGGGTCCGGTCCAGTCGGGATGGCGTGAGGCCGAGCGCTGGTCGATGCCTTTCGGCAGCGTGCGCATTTCCGCGACACGATCCGAAATCTTCTGGCCAAGCAGCATGCCGCCGCCACCCGGCTTGGCGCCCTGGCCGACGACGACCTCGATCGCATCGGCGCGGCGCAGATCGCGCAGGTTCATGCCGTAGCGCGACGGCAGATATTGATAGACCAGTTGCTTGGAATGGCCGCGCTCCTCCTCGGTCATGCCGCCGTCGCCCGTCGTGGTCGAGGTGCCCGACAGGGTAGCGCCGCGTCCGAGCGCTTCCTTGGCCGGACCCGACAGCGAGCCGAAGCTCATGCCGGCAATGGTGATCGGAATCTTCAACTCGATCGGCTTCTTGGCATGGCGAGAGCCGAGCACGACCGATGTGTCGCAGCGCTCGCGATAGCCTTCGAGCGGGTAACGCGAGATCGAGGCGCCGAGGAACAGTAGGTCGTCGAAATGCGGCAGCTTGCGCTTGGCGCCGGCGCCACGGATGTCATAGATGCCGGTCGCCGCGGCACGGCGGATCTCGGAAAGCGTGTAGTCGTCGAAGGTCGCGGATTTGCGCGGCGTCGTCGGCGGGTTCCTGTAGGTCATGCTGCCTCAATACGCGTCGGCGTTGTCGATATTGAAATTATAGAGGGTACGCGCCGAGCCGTAGCGCTTGAACTCCGACGGCTTGACGCCGGTGACGCCGGCGCGGTCGAGCAGGCCCTGCAGCAATTCCAGATGCTCGGTCCGCATTTCCTTGGCGATGCAGTCGGCGCCGAGGCTGTCGACCTTGCCGCGCACGAAGAGCCGCGCCTCGTAGATGGAATCGCCGAGCGCATCGCCGGCATCGCCCAACACCACCAGATTGCCTGACTGCGCCATGAAGGCCGACATATGGCCGATATTTCCATGCACGACGATATCGATGCCCTTCATCGAAATGCCGCAGCGCGACGAGGCGTTGCCTTCGATGACCAGCAGGCCGCCCTTGCCGGTGGCGCCGGCATACTGGCTGGCGTCGCCTTTGATGGTGATCGAGCCCGACATCATGTTCTCGCCGACTCCAGGCCCTGCCGAGCCATGCACGGTAATGGTGCTGCCGGAATTCATGCCGCCGCAGTAATAGCCGACGCTGCCGCGCACATCGATGGCAACAGGCTGGTCGACGCCAACGGCCACCGAATGGCTGCCTTTCGGGTTCAGCACTTCCCATGCCGTTTCGTTCGAGCCGGGAGCCAGATTGTGCAGCGCCTGGTTGAGTTCGCGCAGCGACAACTGGTCGAGATCGAAGACCCGAGGGTCGTGTGCCGCGGTTTTTGAAAGCGTGGTTGCCGGCATGAACTCAATGCTCCCAGAAATAGACGGTTGCGGGCTCGGGTTCCCAGACCCTCGCATTGTCTATGCCGGGCAGTTTGGTCAGCGCGCGATATTCCGAGCCGAAGGCGACATATTGGTCGGTTTCGGCCATCACGGCTGGCTTGCAGGCAATCGGATCGCGCACCACGCCAAAGCCGTTCTTGGTGCCGACGACGAAGGTGAAGAAGCCGTCGAGGTCGGAGAGCGTGCCTTCCAGCGCCTCGCCGAGATTCTTGCCATGCGCCATCTGTGACGAGAGATAGGCGGCAGCGACTTCGGTGTCGTTCTCGGTTTCGAAGGTCATGCCTTCGCGGATCAGTTCGCGGCGGACATTGTTGTGGTTCGACAGCGAGCCATTGTGCACCAGGCACTGGTCGGCGCCGGTCGAGAACGGATGCGCGCCCATCGTCGTCACCGCCGATTCCGTCGCCATGCGGGTATGGCCGATGCCATGTGTGCCGGTCATCTTGCGGACATCGAAGCGATCGACGACTGCCTCGGGCAGGCCGACTTCCTTGTAGATCTCGACCACGTCGCCGGCGCCCATGATGCGGATGTCGGGGCGCAGCGCCTGGATGGTTTCGCGCGCTTCATCGATCTTGGCGGGGGTGGTCCTGACGACTGCATGGGTGGATTTCACCGCGATCGTCACCGGCGTGCCGATGGCCTTGGCGAGCTCCGCCTCGAGGCCGCGGAAATCGCGGTCGGGCTTGGCCGACTGGATGGTGATCTTGGCCTCATTCTTGGACGGCGCGCCATAGATGGCGATGCCGGCGCTATCGGGACCGCGATCGCTGAGCGAGATCAGCATCTGCGACAGCATCGCGCCAAGCTGGGGTTCCAGCGACTTGTCCTTCAAAAACAGTCCGACAATTCCACACATGTCAGCCTCCCGACGTTTTGTAGCTAAGAGATCGTTTGCAACTCTGAAATGATGTATCGAATGAGGTCCGCAAATTCAATCGTATGAAAAAAATATTCCTCTAGTTACCTATGCGTCTCAATGCCGCTCTGCCCACTATCGTTGCCTTGCCGGGCGTTGTGAACCCATTTGGCGGTGCGGATGCGGGCGAGCTTGTAGGCGTCCAGGATCGACAAAGCATAGATCAGGAAGCCGCCGGCGTGACGGCCGACGAAGCTGGCATCGGGCGGCGCGATCTTGGCCGTCACCCATGCCAGGATCACCATGAAGAAAAGGAATTGAAGGCCGCGCACCGGCACGCCCAGAATGACGTGCCCGCTTCCCGGCAGCACGATTGCGGCGCCGAGAACCAGATAGGGATTGGTGGGTGCAGTGGCGGAACTGGTCATGCGGCCTGCCGTTCGCTTTTGTTGATCGCGTCGCGAAGCGCCGACACCGACATCAGCAGCCTTTCGATCAGCGCGGGATCGAGTGCGGCGTCGCCGAATTCGGCCTGCCGGAAAACGCCATAGCGCGCCCGCTCGGCTTCGGCCAGAAGCCAGACGATGCGTATACCCTTGGGCGTGATCAGCAGTTCCTTGGCGCGCCCTTCGGAAAAGATCTCGATGTGGCTGGCGATAAGGCCTTGCGGAAAGCGCGCCGCCCTGCGGTCGGTGCGCAGCACCGACTCGGCGGGGAATCCCGGAGCCTTGGGCAGCGTATGCTCGAGATGATCGAAATTGGAGAAGGTCGTCGGCGAGCCCGGCCGCATCATCATGTCGAAGGTGGCTGGTACCGCGACCTCTTCGGTGATCGAAACACTGAGCCAGCGCGCCGGCAGTTTGCGCGTCGCCAGCGTATCGACGATGGTGCGCACCTGGACACGTTTGCTGTTCCAGGATCCTTCCCAGGTGATGACGCCGGCGGTGCCATCCGAAACATTGGCAGCATCGGCGATGATTGTGCGGATGCGGTCCTGCTCGACGGCGAGCGCCATCGATGCCCTGCTGCGGCTGGCACGCGCTTGCCAGGCAAGGTGGAGAACGACAACCAGGACAATGGCCCCGGCCAGCAGTGCTGATGTCAGATCGGACATTTTCTCATGCCAGGCCCGCCCGGGATCCGGACGGGCCTACTCCCATCAATAACCCTGCGGCTTTGGCCACGGCATGGTGAACTGGTCGCCGCGCCGCACGAATTTGTAACGGTAGAAGTGGAACCACAGCGAGATCAGGAAGTAGAAGGCGACCATGGCGATCAGCTGCGAGCCGAAGCCGAGGAAGATGGCGAAGAAGGTCACCACGCACAGGCAGAACAGCACCATGGCCGGGATCGGATGGAAGGGGTGGGTGTAGCCTCGGCGGATCGAGCCCAGCGGCCACTTCTTGCGGAACATGATGATGTTGATGCTCATGAACGTGTATTGCAGCACCCCCGACAGGATCGAAAAGGTGATCGCCTGGTTGAGGTCGGCGATGAAGGCGAAGGCCAGCGCGATCGGCAGCAGGAACAGGATCGAGCGATAGGGCGTGCGATATTTCGGATGCACGGCCGAGAACCATGTCGGCAGATAGCGGTCGCGGCCGAGCGAGAACCAGGCGCGCGCCGCATCGTTGATGCAGCCATTGGCCGACGCCAGCGCGGCGAGCAGCGTGGCGACGAACAACAGGTTCTCGAGCAGCGGGCTGCCGGTCAGCTTGCCGGCGTCCCACAGTGGATAGTAGGTGATGCCGAGATATTCCCAGGGCATCAGGGAGGCGCAGACATACCAGGTCATGGCCGCCGCGATCAAAAGCGTGATCATGCCGGCCATGGTGCCGTAAGGCAGCGAGCGCGCCGGGGAGCGCACTTCCTCGGCGGCCTGTGTGGTGCCTTCGATGCCGAGATAGTACCATATGCCGAACTGGAAGGCGGCGATGACGCCGATCCAGCCATAGGGAAGCGCATTGCCAGGGGTGACCAGTTCGTTCAGCTTCAGCACCGCGCCTTGCGTCCACGGGCTGACCGAGAAGAACAGGATGACGATCGAGATATAGGCGATCGCGGTGATGACGAAGTTGACGTTGAGCGTCATCAGCACGCCGCGATAGTTCAGCCACGCCAGCACGACGATGGTCGCGGCGATGAAGGAATTGTGGGTGAGCCCTTCGACGCCGGCCTTGGCGACGATGGTGTCGCCGAGCAGGATGGCGTCGGACACTTCGAGCATCGTGTAGGCAAAGACCAGGAACAGCGCGACGTTGAACGCCATCAGCGGTCCGACGATGTGCTTTGCCTGCGCATACTGGCCGCCGGCGGCGGCCACGGTCGATGTCACCTCGGAATCGATCATCGCGACCGAGGTGTAGAGCAATCCGACGACCCAGCAGACGATGAGCGCGGCCAGCGCGCCACCCTTGTCCGCCGAGAAATTCCAGCCGGTGAATTCGCCGACCAGGACGATGCCGACGCCGAGCGCCCAGACATGGGCCGGTCCGAGCACGCGCAGAAGTGAAACTCTGTCCCCTTGGACAGCCGGGGCAGCCGGTTCAAGTGCGATCGTCATTGTTCAATCCTCACTCAGATCCGGTGTTTTTCGGAAGTGGCTTCCAGTTCGCCTTCGCGCGACGAGGTCAGCACCTCTTCGGAGAAGGTCGTGTCGACCTTGAACCAGTCGTAAAGCATCCACAAAGCGAGCACGATCGAGATGCCCCAGCATGCGTAAGAGAGTGCCACCCACATGATCGTGTCCCCGAATTAAATCGTCCTCAGAACTCTTACTTGTCGTCGAATTTTTCGTTGATGACGTCGCGATATTCGCGGTCGGATGCGCGAAACAGGAAGACGAAATAGCCTATCAGCACCGCAGCCATTATGATCAGCGTCGGCCAGTCGATGACATAATGGAAGCGGTTCTGGATGATGTCGTGCGCGGTCTCGGGCGTGTAGCCGAGCTTTTCCCAGATCGAGGCCATGGTCGGGTTCTGGCCGAGCGCTTCCCACGTCTTGGCGTCGAGCGCGTCGATGGATTTCGCCGCACCGGCGAGGCCCAGTTTCAGCGGCAGCCACAGCGCCACGAAAATGGCGACGACGACGACGGCGATGTCGAAAACCTGCCCGGCCTTGCTCTGCTCCGGCGGCGTGTAGCGGGACATCTCTTCTACCCCTCAGGACTTGCGGTTGCGGAATGCGTCGGCGTTCTTGATATCGAGCCCGTAGATGAATTCCTTGTCTTCCTTGTAGTGCTTGACCATCGCCAGGATGGCGGCCGTGTTGAAGATCAGCACGGCGGCGGCGGCGATCGCGACCACGGCCTTGATGCCGCTGTGCGGGATGTAGGGCCATGTCATGAGCAGGACGAAGAGGATCGTTGCCCACAGGCAGACGATCAGGAGCGCGGATCCGCGCACGTCGGAACGGTACAGCGCTTCGATGCGCAGTTGCATGTCTGACATCGGTTTTCCCCTTTTTCCAACGCCAGGCCCCGAATTGGCCGGCCGCTGCCCTCTTTCAAGAGAGTGAAATTTTTTTCATAAATTCAATCCGAATCCCGCAATTGTCAAGCGCGATTTACGTGAGGTTAACTGTTTGCTTTGTGCGGTGGATTTTGCCTGACAATGAAATTAATTGCTTATGGGTATTGCGGCGTCCTGGCGTTTGCGATCAATATTCGGTCAAAGCTCCCGCCACTGCGCAGGGGGCAGGGAACAGCAGAGCATTATCCAAACGGAGGACGAGCGGATGACGGCATCCTGGAGATTTTCGACCCTGGCGGATCGCCACCGAGCGCTCGGTTCGAAGCTCGAAGACTGGAGCGGCATGGGAACCGCCTGGACCTACGACAAGGATGCCGACGAGGAGTACATCGCCATCCGCACCAAGGCTGGCCTGATGGATGTCTCCGGCCTCAAGAAGGTGCACATCACCGGGCCGCATGCTTCACACCTGATCGACCTGGCGACGACGCGCGACGTCGAAAAGATCTACCCCGGCAAGTCGGCCTATGCCTGCATGCTGAACGAGGCGGGAAAATTCACCGACGATTGCATCCTCTACCGCACCGGCCCCAATGCCTGGATGGTCGTGCATGGTTCGGGCACCGGTCATGAGGAGTTGCAGCGGGCGGCTATGGGCCGCGACGTGTCGCTGCGCTTCGACGACAATCTGCACGATCTTTCGCTGCAGGGGCCAACCGCCGTCGACTATCTGGCCAAGCATGTGCCGGGCATTCGCGACCTCAACTATTTCCATCATATGCAGACGCAACTGTTCGGTTTGCCCGTCATGATCTCGCGCACCGGCTACACCGGCGAGCGCGGCTACGAGATCTTCTGCCGCGGCCAGGATGCCGGCACGATCTGGGACAGGATCCTCGACGAGGGCAAGAGCGCCGGCATCATTCCGTGCCGCTTCACCACCCTCGACATGCTGCGGGTGGAAAGCTATTTGCTGTTCTACCCCTACGACAATTCGCAGAAATATCCGTTCGAGAACGAAGGACCCGGCGACACGCTGTGGGAGCTCGGCCTCGACTTCACCGTCAGCCCCGGAAAGACCGGCTTCCGCGGCGCCGAGGAGCATTATCGCCTCAAGGGTAAGGAGCGCTTCAAGATCTACGGCGTTCTGCTCGACGGCAAGGAGCCGGCCGATGAGGGTGCGCCGGTCTATCGCGACGGCAAGAAGGTGGGCGTGGTAACCTGCGCCATGTATTCGCCGCTGGTCGAGAAATCGATGGGCATCGCCCGCCTCGACGTCGACTGCGCGGTCAAGGACACCAAGCTCGAAATCCGCAACAGGAGCGGCGCCATCAAGGCCACCGCCCAGCCATTGCCATTCGACGATCCCAAGAAGACCAAGCGCACGGCGAAAGGTTGAGGCATAATCAACAGCGAGGGGTTCGAGCAGTTCCAGGAAAAGTGTGAAACGGTTTTCCGTCCGGAATTGCGTCAAAGCAAAGAGATAGAGCGGTCCGCCGTTTCTATGAAACGGTGAAGCGCTCGAAGGCACGAAGACTTAAATGGCAGCCAAAAGCATCATCAGCCGGCCTGTTTACGGAACCTTGTCTCCGCAGCCCGGCAAGCATCATCTTTTTATCGCGGATGCGGAAGGGGCGCTGGCGATAGCGGAGATGGCCGGGAGGGCGCCGCCCGGGTTTTTCGACGACGCCGAAATCGTCTTCATTCCCGGGCCTGACGGCAAACACACCGCAGCCCTCGAAGCGCTGAGACCGGCGCAGTTTCATCTGTCGCCATCCTTCGCCAGCCTGCTGCCACGGCTTAGGCAGACACTGACCAATGCGCATATGGGCCTGCGCCTCTATCTCGCCGGCACTGAGGGCCTGATCGGCCAGGCGATGCAGGTGGCGCTTGAAGCCGGCATCGACCACACTTCGATCCAGACCGAGCACCGCGGTTCGCTGGCGCGGCGCATGCAATGCGTCCACTGCAAGGGCATCACCGAGAATGTGACGACGCAGCCGGCGACCTGCGCGCATTGCGGCCTGCTGCTTCTGGTGCGCGATCATTATTCCAGGCGCATCGCGGCGTTCCAGGGCGTCTGCATCAACGCCGAGGATCGCAGCGAGATTCCTCCGATGGAGGAGGTTTTCCGATGAGCGCCGGAACAACAAAACTCGATGTCGTGGTCAGCGACGTCGTCCCGGTCAACGACCTCGTCACCCGCTTCCATTTCCGCCGGCGCGACGGCGAGTTGCTGCCGACCTTTTCCGGCGGCGCCCATGTCGTGGTCGAGATGCGCGACGGCGAACGCACCAGGCTCAACCCCTATTCGCTGATGGGCTCGCCGCTCGACACGCGCGAATACACGATCTCGGTGCGCCGCGACGATGTCGGCCGCGGCGGCTCGCTGTTCATGCACCGGAACGTCAAGCCCGGCATGGAGATGGTGGTCAGCTATCCCGTCAATCTGTTCTCGCTCGACCTGCGCGCCAAAAAGCATCTGATGCTGGCCGGCGGCATCGGCATCACGCCGTTCATGGCGCAGACCGCTCAGCTTGCGGCGGAAGGCGGCAATTTCGAACTGCACTACACCTGCCGCACCGCATCGCTCGGCACCTACGCCGATGTGCTGCGCGAGCGCTACGACCGACGGGTCAGGCTCTATCATGACGACCTTGACGAGCGCATCGAACTCGACCGGCTGCTGTCGACGCAGCCGCTCGGCACGCATCTCTATGTCTGCGGCCCGGCCGGCATGATCAACTGGGTGCGTGATCGCGCGGCAAGCCTCGGTTGGCCATCGGAAACTGTGCATTTCGAGCATTTCGCGGCCCCCCAGCCTGGCCTGCCTTTCGACGTGACGCTTGCCGTCAGCGGCAAGACGATCCGCGTCGATGAGCAGCAGAGCCTGCTGGAAGCGATCGAAGCGGCCGGCGTCGATCCGCCCTATCTCTGCCGCGGCGGCGTCTGCGGCCAGTGCGAAACCAACGTCATCTCTTGCGACGGCAAGTTCATCCACAACGACCACTGGCTGAGCGAGGAAGAGCACCGTTCGGGCAAGAAGATCATGCCGTGCGTGTCGCGCTTCGAGGGCCGGTCGCTGGTCCTGGAGCGCTAGGAGGAAATCATGGGCATCACCTTTCGCAAGGAAACGTTCCGCGACGACTTCACCTTCAGGAACAGCCCTGAGCACATCAGGCGCTTCCCGTTCCCTTTCCACGAAGACGCCTACATGTATGCGGTCAACATCGAGCCGCATGTCGTTGGGCCGAAAGGCAGCGTGCTGGAAAACCTGATCGACGTCGACGAGCACTATGTCGCCGAGATGCAGGACCGCGCGCTGGTGCTGGCCGAGGACCCGCTGCGCTGCCAGTCGCTGCCGCACATGACGCTGGCCGGTTGGGACTTGCTGGAACTGCTGATGGAGCAGCAGGCGCTGGGCTATCCCGAGCATTTCACGCTGACCCGCGACGGCGACCGCTGGCGCTGGATCAACCGGCCGCTCGGCATCGACGACACCTTCACCTTCGGCGACACCTCGACGCTGCCTTACGGCCCGATGGAGTACATCACCCGCCAGAGCCAGGGCGACTTCTGCATCCTCGACCAGCGCGACGGCAATCTGTGGATGGATGCCGGCATGGTCACCACCCAAGCCGACTGGTCGCTCGATTTCGACATCGGCATGAACTTTTTCGAATGGCACGCGCCGGTGCCGCTGGCGCATGAGAAGGGGATTTTTGTCAGGGCGCTGAAATTCCTCACCAACATCCAGCAAGGCAAGCCGGCCAGGCGCCTGAACTGGACGATGACCATCAATCCGCGCCTCGACACCAGCCCCGAAAACTATCACAAATGGGGTCCGGACCGGGCTACGGTGACGCCGGAAAATGTCGGCGACAAAGTGCATCTGCGCGTCGAGCTGCAGAGTTTTTGGCGCCTGCCGCGCTCGAACGGCATCGTCTTTCCGATCCGCTGCTATCTGATCAAGATGGATGAGCTGGTGACGCAACCAAAATGGGCCCGGCGCCTGCACCGCGTCATCCGCGACCTGCCCGACGAACTCGCCAACTACAAGGGCCTGACCCGGTATAGGTCAACGTTGGTCGAGTGGCTGTCGAAGCTCGACGACGGCAGCCCGACGAGCCCTGGGTTCGGACCGGATTGAGCGACGCCCGCGAAGCTGCCGATCTCCCCCTCGTGGGGAGATCGAGTCCCGCTCAACCCGCGCTCTGCGGATAGCAGATAATCGACAAATACCGCATCGGCAGTTTCGTCAGCTGTTCCGGCCCGTGCGGCGCGTCGGCGTCGAAGAACAGGCTGTCGCCGGGCTTCATCGGGTAGAGATTGCTGCCGTGCCGGTAAACGACCTCGCCCTCGAGCATATAGAGGAACTCCATGCCCTCATGCTGGAAGGTCGGAAACACGTCGGAATCCTCGGTCAGCGTGATCAAATAGGGCTCGACGACGACGCCGCTGGTATTGGAGCCGATATGGCCGAGCAGATTGTACTGGTGACCGGCGCGCGTGCCGCGGCGCTCGACATCGAGGCCTTGGCCGGCCTTGACGAAAACGGCGCTGCGCTCTTCCTCGAACCGGCGGAAGAAGGCGGTGACCGGGACGCCGAGCGCCCGCGACAGCGCCTGCAAGGTGGTCAGTGACGGCGAGGTGATGCCATTCTCGATCTTCGACAGCATGCCCAGCGAAATGTCGGTGGCGACCGCCAGATCGGCGACGGTGATGCCGAGCTTCTTGCGGAAGGCGCGCACCTCGCGGCCGATCGCCACCTCCAGCACCTTTTCGCGCGTGTCGCGAATGGCATGCGGGTTCTGCGTCAGCGGCGCGCGGATGGTTTTCCCGTCGGCCGAGACCTTTGGCTGCGGCTTGGCCTTTGCACCGGCTGGACCAGCCTTGGAATCGGAAACCTTCTTCGCCATGTCGCCCCCGGCACTCCTGCGGATTTATTTCACTCTAGGTGAACATGTCAGGTGCCGATACAGCAGCGCAACTGCGACGGCAAGTCGCCTGAAAGCGCATGCGCACGATCCGGCGTTTGGCCGCGTCCGGTTTTTTGCGGGAAATCCACATCGGCGGAACGTTGTTTCCGCACCGGGCTGTTGACAGCACGAAAGGGCCAATTACTGTCCCTGTGAGTGAAATTTGTTTCGTAAGAGCAATTCCGGAAAAAGCGCATAGCGCTTTCCCCTTGGGAGTTGCGTCAAGGCAAAAGTCGAAACCAGATCGGGAGGCCTGCCATGAAAAGTCGCGTTGCCGTCGTCGGAGCCGGCCCATCCGGCCTGGCACAGCTCAGGGCCTTCAAATCGGCGGCCGACAAGGGCGCCGACATTCCCGAGATCGTCTGCTTCGAAAAGCAGTCGGACTGGGGCGGCCTGTGGAACTACACCTGGCGCACCGGTCTCGACGAGCATGGCGATCCGGTGCACGGTTCCATGTATCGCTATCTCTGGTCGAACGGACCAAAGGAATGCCTGGAATTCGCCGACTATACTTTCGAGGAGCACTTCGGCCGGCCGATCGGCTCCTATCCGCCGCGCGCCGTGCTGTGGGACTACATCAAGGGGCGCGTCGAGAAATCAGGCCTGCGCAAATGGGTGCGCTTCAACAGCCCGGTGCGCATGGTGACGTTTTCGGACGAGACGAAGAAATTCACCGTCACCGCGCATGACCGCACCAACGACGTCACCTACTCGGAAGAGTTCGACAATGTCGTCGTCGCCTCCGGGCATTTCTCGGTACCCAACGTGCCCTATTTCGAGGGTTTCTCCACCTTCAATGGCCGCATCCTGCACAGCCATGATTTCCGCGACGCGATGGAGTTCAAGGGCAAGGATATCCTGATCATCGGCCGCTCCTATTCGGCCGAGGACATCGGCTCGCAATGCTACAAATACGGCGCCAAATCCATCACCTCCAGCTACCGCTCGAAGCCGATGGGTTTCAAATGGCCGGAGAATTGGAAAGAGGTGCCGCTGCTGCAGAAGGTCGTCGGCAAAACCGCGCATTTCAAGGATGGCACGACCAAGGATGTCGACGCCATCATCCTGTGCACCGGGTACCTGCATTCCTTCCCCTTCCTGACCGACGATCTGAAGCTCAAGACAGCCAACCGCATGTGGCCGCTCGATCTCTATGAAGGCGTCGTCTGGGAGAAGAACCCACAGCTTTCCTATATCGGCATGCAGGATCAGTTCTACACCTTCAATATGTTCGACGCGCAGGCCTGGTTTGCCCGCGACGTCATCATGGGCCGCATCAAGCTGCCCTCGGCCGAGGCGATGGCCGCTCACGGCGCGAAGTGGCGCGCGCGTGAGGAAACGCTGGAAGACGCCGAGCAGATGATCTGGTTCCAGGGCGACTACACCAAGGAATTGATGGACCAGACCGATTATCCCGGTTTCGACGTCGAGGCGGTCAACCAGACCTTCATGGAATGGGAACACCACAAGGGCGAAGACATTATGAGCTTCCGCGACCACGCCTACCGCTCGCTGATGACCGGCACCATGGCGCCGCTGCATCATACGCCGTGGCTGCAGGCGCTGGATGATTCGATGGAGAGCTATCTCGAGGTGAAGGGCGTCGCGGCGGAATAACGAGTGGGCTTGCCGTCAGGCCGGCGCCTCGACCCAGCCGTGGCGACTCTCGCCATAAACAGACTGCGTCGGCGCCGGAAATGCCGGGTCTCCGAAGCAGCCGACTGCGACGGCTACCGCCGCCGGTTTTCGTGACGGATACCAGAAGACCGTTGAGCCGCACGTTCCGCAGAAATGGAAGGTGACGGGAAAGCCGCTGTCGGAATCGCGTTGGAATGTCTGGAATGAGCCGCTGATCTCGGTCTCGGCGGCATCGAAGAAAGCGGCGATCCCGAACGGACTGCCGGTCCGCCGCTGACAGTCCAGGCAATGGCAAAGCGAGACCTTGGCCGGCTCTTGCGGGCAGCGGATCTGCAATTGGCCGCAGGTGCAGTGAGCGATCCGGCCGGTCATCATTCTCTCCTGTATCGGGGCGGCTAATCCTAACCCAGCCTTGCGCGCGCCTTCGCCGTCCAGGCGCTGAACAGCCGGTCGGCGACGATGCCGATGAAGGCGATGGCGAGACCCGCGACGATGCCGCGGCCGGAATCGGCCTTGGACAGCGCGATGAACACTTCCTGGCCGAGATCGCGGGTGCCGACCATGGCGCAGATGATGATCATTGCCAGCGCCATCAGGATCGTCTGGTTGACGCCCAGCATGATTTCCGGCAGCGCCAGCGGCAGTTGCACGCGAAAGAAGGTCTGGCGCGGCGTGCAGCCCGACACCTTGGCCGCCTCGATCAGCGCCGGCGGCACCTGCCTGATGCCGTGATTGGTGTAGCGGATCGCCGGCACCACGGCGAAGGCGATCGTCGCGATCATGGCGGTGACGTCGCCGACCCGAAACAGCATCACCACCGGGATGATGAAGCAGAAGGATGGCAGCACCTGCAGCGTATCGATGACCGGCGTGACGATCTTCTCGAACCGGTCGCTGCGTGAAGCCATCAGCCCGATCGGGATGCCGATCAGGCAGGCGATCAAGGCCGAGATACCGCAGAGATAGACCGTCGCCATGGTCTTTTCCCACAGGCCGGTGATGGCGCAGAAGGCGGTCAGCGCGGCGACGAGGACGGCGAGACGCAGGCCGGAGAGTTGATAGCCTGCAAGGCCGAGCAGGAAGACGGCGCCGAGCCACGGAAAGCCCTCGCAAAAGGCGCGCAGCGGGTTTAGCAGATTGAGTATGAGCGCCACGCGAAATGCTTCGATCGTGTCGAAGAAATTGATGGTCACCCAGTTCACCGCCGCCTTCCACAGCGGCGCCGTGGTGAAAGTGATCGCTTTCGGCACCACTGCCAAGGCCGGCACGAACAGGCCGAGCAGTGTTGTCACGACAAGGATGGCGATGGCCAGCGTCAGGTTGGGGTAGCGCCACCAGAGGCTCGGGCTTACCTCCTGATGGACATGGCCCTTTGCTTGGCTGTGCGCGATGGCTTGGCTCAGCCGGTCGAGTGCGATGGCGAGTGCCACAATGGCAAGGCCGGCTTCCATCGCCTCGCCGACCTTCAGCGCGCGCAGCGCCAGGAGCACGTCGTAGCCGAGGCCGCCGGCACCGATCATCGAAGCGATGATCACCATGTTCAGCGCCAGCATGATGACCTGGTTGACGCCGACCATCAATGTCGGCCGCGCCGACGGCAGCAGCACCCGCCACAGTTTCTGCTGCGCCGTGCAGCCGGCCATTTCGCTGAAATCGTCGATCTCCGACGGCACCCGCGATAGGCCGAGCATCGTTGCTCGCACCATCGGCGGGGTGGCGAAGATGGCGGTCGCAATCATCGCCGAGACCGGGCTGTTGCCGAACAGCAGCAGCATTGGGATGAGATAGGCGAAGGTCGGGATCGTCTGCATCAGGTCGAGGGCAGGGGAGACGATGAGCCTTTCGGCCCACGGCTTGCGCCACGCCCAGATGCCGGCGAACAGCCCGGTGACGATGCAGAACGGCACGGCGATGGAGATCAGCCCAAGCGTCAGCATGGCGCTGGTCCATTGGCCGAACAGCGCGATGTAGAGGAAGCAGCCGCCGACCAGCAGGCCGAGTTTTCTGCCGCCGGCTGCATGCCCCGCGATGAAGGCGGCAGCACAGACGCCGACCCAGGACAGCCGCGGCAGGACATAGGCGTCCGCGCCGTGACCGATCTTGAAATTCTTGGCCAGCAGATTGAGCGCGAAATCGAGCGGAACGCCGAGCACAGCGGTGATCGAGCGGGTCAACCAGGACAGGTTCGACTTGATCCAGCGCATCAGCGCGCTGATCCAATCGGCGACCGGCACGACGGCGCTGGCCGGATAATTGACCGTCCAGGACAGGCGGTCTTGCAACAGGAACACGACAAGCACGGCCGCGAGTGCCACCGCCCAGACGAACAGCCAGACCTGAACCGGGCGCGACCGCGTTTCGCCGGCGCTTGCCGTCACCGTCATGTGCCGCCTCCGGAACGCTCAATGCCGGCCAGCAGATCGATCACCGCTTGCGGCGTCACCTCGCCGATCGGCTTGCCGGTGCCGTTGACGACCGCGAACGGCTTGTTGGCGGCAACGATGCTGGCGGAAAAGCTGGATATCTTGGTCTCCGGCGCCACCGTTCCGCCATGCTCCGAGCCGTCGCAGGCCTGCATCAGGCTGCGTGCCGAGATCACCTTGGCGCGGTCGACGTCGCGGGTGAACTCGGCGACGTAGTCGGTCGCCGGATTGACCACCAGTTCCTCCGGCGTGCCGATCTGGATGACCTCGCCATCCTTCATGATGGCGATGCGGTCGGCCAGCCGGATGGCCTCGTCGAAATCATGGGTGATGAAGACGATGGTCTTGTGCAGCATCATCTGCAGCCGCATCAGCTCGTCCTGCATCTCGCGGCGGATCAGCGGATCGAGCGCCGAGAACGGCTCGTCGAGGAACCAGATTTCCGGTTTTGTCGCCAGGCTGCGGGCGATGCCGACACGCTGCTGCTGACCGCCGGACAGTTCGCGCGGATAGAAATGCTCGCGACCCCTTAAGCCGACAAGCTCGATGACCTCGCGCGCCCTTGCTTCGCGTGTCGCCCGGTCCTGCCCCTGGATGCTGAGTGGGAAGGCGATGTTCTCCAGCACGTTGAGATGCGGCAACAGCGCAAAATTTTGGAACACCATGCCCATGCGGTGTCGTCGCAATTCGATGAGTGCTGCATCGGAGATTTTCAGCAGGTCATTGCCCTCGAATTCGACCTTGCCGTGGGTCGGCTCGACCAGCCTCGACATGCAGCGCACCAGCGTCGACTTGCCGGAGCCCGACAGGCCCATGATGATGAAAATCTCGCCCTGGCGGATTTCAAGGTCGACGGCGCGCACCGCGCCGACCAGCCCGGCAGCCGTGACGTCGGCCATGCTGGCCTTGCCGTCACGTTCGCGGATGAAATTGGCCGCGTTCGATCCGAACAATTTCCAGACATTGCGGCAGGCAAGCTTTACCGGACGGGCGTCTTTTGGCGCGCCCGCCGTGTTTGGCTCCTGTTCAGTCCTGTCCGTCATTCGAATGTCCCTCTGGAATATCAACAAGTGAGGCCCGGCTGGTCAGCAGCCGGGTCTCATTTTTCCAGTCGGAACGATCACTGCGCCCAGGCTTTCCAGTCGGCCTCGTGGGCGGCGATCCAGGCAGCTGCGACGTCCTCCGGTGTCTTGCCGCCGAGATCGATCTCGCCGCTCATCTTGTTGAGCTCATCGGTGTCGATCGTGTAGGCCTTGGCCACCTTGTAGGCGACCGGCCATTTGTCCTTCATGCCGGACCAGGAGTATTTCCAGATCTCGCCATGCGGCTTGCCGCAGTCATATTTGGCGTCGGGGTTCACGCCCCATTTCGGGTCGTTGTAGCACTCGGGCGTGTATTCCGGGAATTCAACCCACTCGCCCTTGTATTTGGCCGGCGCCCAATGCGGCGAATAGATCCACAGCATGATCGGCGCCTTGCGCTGATAGGCGGAATCGAGCTCGGCGAACATCGCCGCGTCGGTGCCGGCATGGATGACGGTGAAGGGCAGTTTCAGCGCCTCGACGCGCTCGTCGTCAAAGCCTTCCCAGGTCACCGGGCCGCCGAGATAGCGTCCCTTCGGTGCGGTCTCCGCCGTCGAGAAGGCTTCGGCGCATTTCGGGTCCTTTAGCGCTTCCCAATTGGGCAGGCCCGGGCATTTCTCCTTCATGTATTCTGGAAACCACCACTCTTCCTTGGCCTTGGGTCCGAGCTTGCCCAGCCGTTCGGTCTGGCCGGTCGCATCGGAGGCCTTCATGGCTTCGCCGGCGGTCGTGTCCCAGAACTCCAGGCCGACATCGAGATCGCCATTGGTGAGGCCCGTGGTCAGGCTGGAGAGGTAGTCGGCCGTGGGATACTCGACGGTATAGCCGAGCTTTTCCAGGATACCGCCGAGGATCTTGGCGTTCAGATTGACGCTGGTCCAGTCGAACAGCGCGATCTTGATCGGATCGTTGGATTCTGGTGCGGCGGCTTGGGCGGAAGGTGTCAGTGCACTCGCCGCGGCGAGTGCGAAGGTTCCCATTGTTAAGGTCGAAATCACACTGCGAAGTGACATGCTTGTTCTCCTTCAAGCTGTGAAAATTATCGTTCGTTCCCTTCTTGCGGCTTTTCTTGATTGTGTTGGAAAGGCTGGTCTTTGCGCAAGGCCGTCGGCGCCAGATTGTTGCCCCGGCTTTGGCCGACGCAGGCAAGATGGTGCTCAATTCTAGTGATGATGGAACAGGACTGCAGTGTCGGCGTCATGGTTGCCGACGGATCGCTGCGGGGGCGGTCATCTGCGGATCGATTGCCAGTCTTGCGGCGCCTTGCAAGGTGCGAGCCATCAAGGTCTCATGTTCTCGGCTGTCGACCCGGCAAGCGCCATCTCGCCAAGCCAGTTTCATGGGATGAAATTATATATATCAAGGTTCATGTCGCGCAACGACTAACACCGCGCGAGGCGTATAAATTCAGACTGCAGGCGAAGTTGAACCTCTACCAGCAGACGTAGCCGCCATCGACAATCAGGTCGAGGCCGGTGACGAAGCTCGCTGCGCGGCTGGCCAGGAACACCGTCGGTCCGACCATTTCCTCCGGCGCCGCCATCCGCCCCATCGGCGTGTCGCGCTTGAAGATCTTCACCTCTTCGGCCACCTCAGGCCGCTTGTTCATCGGCGTCAGTGTGTAGCCCGGGCTGACGACATTGACGCGCAGGCCGCGATCGGCCCACTCCATAGCGAGACTCCTGGACATGTGGATGACGGCGGCCTTCGAAGAATTGTAGTGCGCCTGCGTCAGGCCCCGGTTGACGATGGTGCCCGACATCGAGGCGATGTTGATGATCGAGCCCTTGCCTCGCACCAGCATCTTGCGCGCTTCGGCCTGACAGGACAGGAACACGCCGGCGACATTGACCTCGTGCACCTTCTGCCACGTCTCCAGCGGCATCGTCTCGGCGGGTTCGGAGCCGGCAATGCCGGCATTGTTGACCGCAACGGTCAGCGCACCGAGTTCGCTCTCGACTCGATCGATCGCCGCCGCCAGATCGCTCTGCGATGTCACTGTACCGTTCAGCACCAGCGCCTTGCGGCCGAGTGCCGTGATCCGGTGCGCCGTTTCATCCAGCCCACCTTTCGACGCATGACCAAAACAGGCGATGTCGGCGCCTGCCTCGGCCAGCCCGATCGCGATGGCCTGGCCGATGCCGCTGCCGGCGCCGGTGACCAGCGCGACATCGCCATCCAGCTTGAAAAGATCCATCGAGTGTCCTCCCTGTCTCAGGAGGGTATGCGCTGACCCGTGCTTCGATCAAGCGCCCGCGCGCAAGCGGCGTCGATGCCTAGAAATAACCGTTCGACGCGGCCGTGGCTTCCTTCGGGATTTCGACGCCATCGACCAGGATCTTGTCGACCAGCTCGTGGTGGAAACAGACCAGCCCCTTGATGCGCTCCGCCTCGTGCACCGGCTCAGGATAATACCAGACCAGGTTCTCGTGGCGCTTGGCCTTGGTCGTCACGTGATAGTAGTTGGAGATGCCCTTGTAAGGACAGCGCGAGATGTAGCGGCTGGGCGCGAACATATCGAGCCGCGTGTCGGCGATCGGCAGATAGTGGCGCACCGGATGGCCGGTCTCGAACAGGAACACGCCGCGGCGTGAATCGGCGACCTGCTCACCATCGAGGATGACCTGCACGCGCCGCGACGACGGCAGGCAGTCGACGCGGCGGAACGGATCGCGGGCGTGGACAAAGATCTCCTCGTCCTCCTCGAACCAGTGCCCCATCTTGCTCCAGGTGAACGACATGTAGTCCGATATCGGCGGACAGCCCTTGACCGGATCGAGATAGCGCCAGGCCGCGTCCTCGACCAGCGTGATGCCGGTGTTGAGCGAATAGTGGGTGGCTGTGCCCTTGAATGGGTCCTCTATCGTGGTCTTGCTCGGCAGCAGGAACTCCTCGCGAACGTCGCCGATCGGAAAATAGTAGACCGGCAGATGATCGGATTCGTAGAACACCAAGGCGTTGGTCGTATCGGCCACGGTCATTGACCCCACCTGCACGCGCAGGCGCTTCTGCGTCGGCATGGTGAAGGCTATGTAGCCCGGCTCGAAGTCGTACTGCACGATGGTATCGAGCAAGGGAAAATGCGGCCCGCGGCCGCGCAGATGAGGCTTGCGAATGGTAGTCTCCCGTTTTGTTTCTTTTGTCATCGGGCGTTGAGGCACGATCAGCTCAGGGACACGCGATCGAGCAGCAGGCCGGCGGCGATCGGCGGCAAGCCGCTGACATTCTTGCGCACCGGCACCAGCAGATCGGGGAAATAGCTGAAGATGACAGGCGTCTCGTCGAGCAGCAGTTTCTGGATGTCGGAGGCGGCAGCGCGTTGCGCGCCGACATCGAGCGCCTTGAGATAGCTGGTGACCATGCCGTCATAGGCCGGGCTCTTGAAATGCGCCGCATTCCACGGACCGTCGCTGACCAGCGGGCTCTTCAGGAAGACGTTCGGCACGCTGCGATGGGCGTAGTCGGTGATGCCAAGTGGGCTGTCCAGCCAGTCCGACTGGCCGAACACCGCCTTGCCGTAATATTTGTCCTGGTCTTCGATGTTGAGCGAGATGCGGGCACCGATTTCCTTGGCGAAATTCTGGAACAATTGCGCGTAGCCGGGAATGTCGGAATAGCGCAGCGTCGTTAGCGTGATGTCGAAACCACTGGCAAGGCCCGCCGCCTCCAGCAACTGCTTGGCCTTGGCGATATCCTGGACGCGCTGCGGCACCGTCTTGTCGGTTGCGGGGAAAGCGGGTGCGAAGGGGCTGTCATTGCCGGTCGCCGCCATGCCGCGGCACAGCCCGTCGACCAGCTTGGAGCGGTCGATGCACAGCGCCAGCGCCTGGCGCACGCGCTTGTCGGTGAAGGGGCCGGTGTCGCAGCGCATGTGAAGCTGCCGGTGCGCGGTCGAAGCGACACGCAGCACCGTGATATCAGGACTGTTCAGCACCACCTGGCTTACATCGAGCGGAACGGCGTCGAGAATGTCGACCTCGCCGGCCTGCAGCGCCAGGATGCGCGGCTGCACGTCGCCGTAGAATTTGAATTCGAGCCGGTCGGGCAGCGCCTTCTCGCCCCAATAGTCGGTATTGCGGATGAAGGTCGCGCCGACCTTTGGCGTGTAGGTCTCCAGCCGGAATGGCCCGGTTCCTTCGAACGTCTTTTCGTAGTCGCCCTTGTAGCTCGCCGGCAGGATGACGGCGTTGTAATTGTCGATCGACACCGAATAGGGAAAGCTGCCATTCGGCGCATCGAGATGGAAGGCGACGGTGTGGTCGTCGACCTTCCGGGTGCCGCCTTTCGACAGCAGCCCCTTGAACACGGAAAGTGCATTGGAAGCGCCGTTGGGGTCGGCCAGCCGGTCGAAGGTCGCGACGACGTCGTCGGCCTTGAAATCCTCGCCATTGTGGAATTTCACGCCCTTGCGCAGCTTGAACGTCCAGACGCTGCCGTCCTCGTTCGGCGCCCAACTCTCCGCCAGCACCGGCTTCAAGGTGAGGTCCGGCTGCGTGATGCAGAGAAATTCGGCGGTCTGGAAAACCAGCTGGTAGCTGCCGCTGTCATAATAGGTGACGGGATCGATGGCGCCGCCCGGCGTCGCCACGCCGGCGCGCACCGTGCCGCCCGGCTTGCCCTCCGCGCGTGCTTGCTGCGTGCCGAGGCCGGCGGCCGCGACAAGGCTGCCCAGGAACGGCAGTGAGAGACCAAGCACGCTGCCATGGCGCAGGAAGTCGCGGCGGTCCATCCTGCCGGCCAGCAATTCGTCGACAGCGGAATTTTCGATTGCAGTGAGCGTTCTGCGAGCGTTGTCGATCATCCGGAAATGCTTGGGCATGGCTGGATTCCTCGCTTGTCTTGGGGTTCGGCCATCTAGTTCATTGTTGACTGCCGCCGGAAAGCGATATTTTTTGATAGGGGTCATCGAAATTTTCGATGCAGAGGTGGGCATGGACACTGAAAATCTGCGCAGCTTTCTCGAAGTCGCCACCCATGGCAGCTTCACCGTTGCGGCCAGCCGGCTCAACCTCGCGCAGTCCACCGTCAGCGCACGGATCAGGGGGCTGGAGGAGCAGTTGGGCCGCCGGCTTTTCGTGCGCGACCGCGATGGCGTCACGCTGACGCCGGCCGGGCGGCAGTTCCTGCCACATGCCTCTTCCATCACCCGAACCTGGGAGCAATCGCGGCAGGACATCGCCGTTCCCGATGGCTACGAGACCTTGCTGCGGCTGACCGCGCCTGCCTATCTGTGGGACCGCATCACCTCGCCATGGGTCGAGTGGATGCGCGCCAGGCGGCCGAACGTGGCGCTGCGGCTGGAGGGCAGCTTCCCGGACTCGGCGATCGACCAGCTGACGGAAGGCCTGCTCGACATCTGCATCCTCTACCTGCCGCGACCGCATCCCGGCATCGTCTACGAAACGCTGGCCGTCGATCAGGTCGTGCTGGTGCAGCACGCCGCGCAGAACAGGCCGTGGACCGAAAACTACATCCTGATGGACTGGGGGCTTGAGTTCCGCATCGAGCACGACCGCGCCTATGCCGGCATGGTCAAGCCGGCCATATCGGCGGGGCTGGTCTTCATCGGGCTGCAGCATGTCCTGTCGCAGCAGGCCGCCGCCTATCTGCCGCTCAGCGCCGTCAGCGGTCATATCGAGCGCGGCGAGATGCGGCGCATCGACAATACGCCGGTGTTCCAGCGGCCGATCTACCTCGCCTATCCCTCGAACCCCGCCTCGTCGGATGTTCTGGATGTCGCGCTCACAGGCCTGCGCACGCTGGCCAGAGACTGGGCCGAAGGGCAGGGCTTTTCGGAAGGCGACCGTGCTCTCAGCATGGCCGGCCAGATCTGACCGGCCAAGCCACGCGGGTGATGGTGACGCTCGCTATGCCGGCTCGGTCACGGCCGCTCTCTGCAGCCTGGCCAGTTCGGCATATGGAATGTGGCAGCGGATCGAATGGCCGGGCTGGGCCTCGCTCAGCGGCGGCTCCTGCTGTTCGCAGATCGGACCGATCTTGCGCGGGCAGCGCGTGTGGAACACGCAGCCCGACGGCGGATTGGTGGCGCTCGGGATTTCGCCGTCGAGACGAATGCGCGCCGTCTCGGTCTGGTCGAGTTTGGGCACGGCCGACAGCAGCGCTTCGGTGTAGGGATGATGCGGCCCGGAAAAGACCTCTTCCGACGGTCCGAGCTCCATGATGCGGCCGAGATAGAGCACGGCGATCTTGTCGGAGAGGTAACGCACCACGGCCAGATCATGCGAGATGAAGATGTAGCTGACGTCTTCCTTCGACTGCAGGTCGGCGAGCAGATTGAGGATGGCCGCCTGCACCGAGACGTCGAGCGCCGAGGTCGGCTCGTCGCAGACGACGATGCGCGGGTCGCCGGCGAAGGCGCGGGCGATGGCGACGCGCTGCTTCAGGCCGCCGGACAGCTGGCGTGGCTTGACGGCAAGATGCCGGTCCGTAAGCCGCACCGAGCGGATAAGGTCGTTGAGACGAGCCTCCAGCGCCTTGCCGGAGAGGCCCGCCAGCCGCTTCAGCGCGCGTCCGATCAGATGCCGGATCGAATGCGATCGGTTGAGTGCGGAGTCCGGGTTCTGGAAGACGATCTGCATCGCCTTGATCTGGTCGTCGCTGCGGTTCTCCAGCCTGGGCGCCAGCGCCTTGCCTTCCAGCTCGATCGTGCCGCCTGCGTCCGGCGGCACAAGGCCGAGCAGCAGCCTGGCGAAGGTCGTTTTGCCGCTGCCGGATTCGCCGACCAGCCCGAGCGTTTCGCCAGGCCGCAGGTCGAGCGACACGTCCTTCACGGCGCGCAGTGCATGGCCATGGCTGGCATAGGTCTTGTTCAGCCCGGTGACGCGCAGCACCGGCGCTGCCGCCGCCCTTGGTACAGGCGCCACATCGCTCGGCGTCGCGCGCGGCAGCGCCTGCGCCTTGTCGTGATGAAAGCAGCGCGACAGCCGGCCGCCCAGATCGTAGAGTGGTGGCAATTCGCTGCGGCAGCGGTCGTCGGCGAG
The DNA here is from genome assembly GCF_003997975.1 of Mesorhizobium sp. M7A.F.Ca.US.005.03.1.1. NCBI lineage: Bacteria > Pseudomonadati > Pseudomonadota > Alphaproteobacteria > Hyphomicrobiales > Phyllobacteriaceae > Mesorhizobium > Mesorhizobium sp. M7A.F.Ca.US.005.03.1.1. Next base: position 38,433 of record NZ_RZRO01000027.1, on the reverse strand, counting down.
CGCGCAGCGATCGGCGAAGGCGCAGCCCTTGATGTCGACCCCGATGCCGGGCAGGAAGCCGGGAATGGTGTCGAGGCGGCCCTGGTCCTTGCGCTGGCCCCCGCGCGGCAGGCAGCGCAGCAAGGCTACGGTGTAGGGATGGCGCGGGTCGTTGAAGACGACCTCCGTCGGTCCTTCCTCGACCAGCATGCCGGCATAGAGCACGCCGACGCGGTCGCACATGTTGGAGACGACGGCGAGGTTGTGGCTGATAAACAGGATCGAGGCCGACAGTTCTTGCCGCAGCTGTGCGATCAGGTCGAGCACTTCGGCCTCTACCGTCGCATCGAGGCCGGTGGTCGGCTCGTCGAGGATCAGCATCGAGGGATCGTTGGCCAGCGCCATGGCAATCGCCACGCGTTGCTGCATGCCGCCGGAAAGCTGGTGCGGGTAGCGCTGCATGACGCTGACGGGGTCGGAGATGCGCACGCGGTTCAGCATCGCAATCGCCCGGTCGGTGGCCGCTTGTCCCGAAATGCCGCCGAGTTCAAAAATCTCGGTCAACTGACGGCTGACGCGGATCGACGGGTTCAGCGCCTTGCCCGGGTCCTGATAGACCATGGAGACGCTTTCGGCCCGCGCCCGCCTGAGCGCCTCGGCGTCGAGTTTCATCACGTTCTGGCCGTCGAGCGATATCGTGCCGCCGGTGATAGAACCGTTTCTCGGCAGATAGCGCACCACCGTAAGCGCCACGGTGGATTTGCCGCAGCCGGATTCGCCGACCAGGCCATAGGCTTCGCCCTGGCCGATGGTGAGGCTGAGGTTACGCAGCACGGCGCGGTTGCGGCCGGCGACGCGGTAGGCAACCGAAAGATCGGTGACTTCGAGTGCGTTTTCGGCCTTGGCGGAGTTAGTCATTGAGCGCTCCGTGAACGCCGTCGGCGGCCAGGTTGACGCCGATGACCAGCGAGGCGATGGCGAGCGCATCGAACAGCACCGTCCACCAGAAGCCGCCGCCGATCATGCCGTAATTGTTGGAGATCGACAGCCCCCAGTCGGGCGAGGGCGGCTGGATGCCGAAACCCATGAAGGAGAGCGTGGCGACGGCGAAGATGGCATAGCCGAGCCGCACAGTGGTTTCGACCAGGATCGGCGGAATGACGTTGGGCAGGATCTCGACGAACATCGTATGCAGGGCACTTTCATGCCTTAGCTGCGCGGCAGCGACATAGTCGAGTTCACGCTCGGCCAGCACCGCGGAGCGCACGGTGCGCGCGATGATCGGCGCGAAGCTCAAGCCGATGACGACGATGACCGTCGTCTTCGAGGTGCCGAGCGCAACGATCGCCAGCAACGCAACGATGACCACCGGGATCGCCATGAAGGCTTCCAGGATTCGGCTGACGACATCGTCGACGAGGCCGCGAAAATAGCCGGTGACGAGGCCGAGCGCCGTGCCGGCCACTGTCGCCAGCAAGGTCGCCAGCGGGGCGACGGTCAGGATGTCGCGCGAGCCGACGATGACGCGCGAGAAGACGTCGCGGCCGATCTGGTCGGTGCCGAACCAGTGTTCGGAAGAAGGCGGCGCCAGCGCGTTGATGATGTCGTCGGCGAGCGGGTCGTAGGGTGCGAAGTGCTCGCCGAACAGCGCGCAGGCAACCCAGAACAGCACGATGGCGAAACCGACAAGGAATGTTCGCGAGCGCAGCAGCGAGAAGAAGACCTCGGCCAGCGGGCCGCGCGGGCGCGTGTCGTCGGGTGTCGAGGAGGTGGTCTGGATGGTGCTCATTGGTCTGACCCCAGCCGGATGCGCGGATTGAGCACGGAGTAGAGGAAGTCGGCGACAAGAGTGGCCACGGCATAGACGATGCCGATGGTGAGGATGCCGGATTCCAGCATCGGGAAATCCTTGCCGCGCGCGGCAGTGAAGATCAGCGAGCCGATGCCCTGGTAGCGAAACAGCGTTTCGATGACGACAAGGCCGCCGATGAGGTAGCCGGTCTGCGTGGCGATAACGGTGATGGTCGGCAGCAGCGCATTGCGCAGCACATGGCGCCAGATCACCGTGCGCCAGGGCAGGCCCTTCAGCACGGCCGTTCGCGTGTAGTCGGAATCGAGCGCTTCGATCATGCCGGAGCGCGCCATGCGGGCGATGTAGCCGAACAGCACCAGGAACAGCGGCAGCGACGGCAGGATCAGGTAGTAGAGCTGCGTGAAGAAGCCGGCGTCGCGCGGCCATGCGGCCGATATCGGCAGCCAGCGCAGCCAGACACCAAAGATCAGGATCAGGATGATGCCGGTGACGAATTCCGGCAGCACCGTCACCGACAGACCGCCGAGGCTGATGATGCGGTCGAGCGGGCGGTTGAGGTTGAGCGCGGCGACGACGCCGCCGAGGATGCCGATCGGTACCACCAGCACGAAGGCGACCGCCGCCAGCTTCATCGAATTGCCGAGCGCATCGATGACGAAAGGCGCGACCGGCGAGCGGAAGATGTAGGACGTGCCCATGTCGCCCTGGACGAAATTGGAGATCCAGCCCCAGTACTGTGCCAGCAGCGGGCGATCGACACCGAGCGTGTGATTGAGCGCGTCGACCGCGCGCTGGTCGGCGAACGGACCCAATATGGCGCGCCCGACATTGCCGGGCAGCACCTGGCCGCCCAGGAACACCATGATGCTGAGCAGGAACAGCGTCACCAGCGACAGCGAGACACGCCGGGCAAGGAAGGAGAGAATGGCTAAGACTCCTTGTGGAGCCAGCCCCATGCGGGAGCTGGCTGTTAGAGGATTGGCTTTCCCTTTGAGCATGATCCCGAAAAGTGGGGACCGGTTTTCGGAAAAGGTCATGCTCCAACAAAGAGTTAGTTCAGGCTTTCGATGCCTTGTCGAGGAACAGCTGCGACATGGCGGTCGGCTGTACGCCGGCCACGCCCTTCGCCGTCGCCGTCAGATAGTCGTAGAAATAGCCGAAAATAACAGGCGTTTCCTCGAGCAACAGCTTCTGGATCTTGCCGGCGTCGGCCTTCTGCGCCTCGAGGTCGAGTGCTGCGATGTAGCTGGTCGCCAGCGCGTCATAGTCCTTGTTCTTGAAATGCGCCGCATTCCAGGTGCCTTCGCTCTTCAGCGGTGCCGCAAGATAGACGTTCGGCACGCCGCGGTGGCCGTAGTCGGTGATGCCCATCACCGAATCCAGCCAGTTCGACTTGCCGAACACCGCGTCTCCGTAATAGCCGCTCTGGTCGAGGATGTTGAGGTCGAGCTCGACGCCGATCTCCTTGACCCAGTTCTGGATGAGCTGGGCGTATTCGGGGATTTCCAGGTAGCGTTCGGTGGTCAGGGTTATCTTGAAGCCCTGGCCAAGGCCGGCTGCTTCCATGAGCTGCTTGGCCTGGGCGATATCCTGCTTGCGTTGCGGCACGCTCGTATCGGTCGAAGGATAGACGGCGGCGAACGGGCTGTCATTGCCCAGGGCGGAGCGTCCCTTCATCAGGCCGGCGGCCAGCTTGTCGCGATCGAGGCAGAGCGCAATGGCTCGGCGCACGCGCGCATCCTTCAACGGACCCTCGTCGCAGCGCATGTGCAGCTGCTGATGGGCCGACGACTTCAGGCTGATGATGTCGATGTTCGGATCGTTGAGCAGAGCGACGCCGGCCAACACCGGCATCTGGTTGATGATGTCGACCTGTCCGCCCTGCAGCGCCAGGATCTGCGGCTGCATGTCGGTGAAGAAGGTGAATTCGGTGCGCTCGGGCAAGGCCTTGGGACCCCAATAGTCCTCGTTGCGGACGAAGGACGCGCCGACCTTTGCCGTGTATTTCTCAATTCTGAACGGCCCGGTGCCGTCGAAGCTCTTTTCGTAGTCGCCCTTGTAGCTCGCCGGGATGATGACGGCGTTGTAGTTGTCGGACGACAGCATGTAGGGGAAGTTGCCGTTCGGCGCATCGAGGTGGAATTCCACCGTGTAGTCGTCGACCTTCTTTGAAGCGCCTTTCTGCAGGATGCCGGTGAACACCGACAGCGCATTGGACGAGTTGGCCGGGTCGGCAAGGCGGTCGATGCTGGCCACGACGTCGTCGGCCTTCATCTCGCCGCCGCTGTGGAATTTTACGCCCTTGCGCAGCTTGAAGGTCCACACCGTGCCGTTGTCGTTCGGTTTCCAGCTTTCGGCCAAGGCCGGCTGCAGCACCAGATCGGGGCCGTCGACGCAAAGGAATTCGGCAACCTGCTGCATGATCAGCAGGCCGCCGGCGTCTGCAATGCTGACCGGGTCGATCGTCGCCGCCGGCACACTGCTGGCGACGCGGATGGTGGCGCCCGGCGCGCCCTGGGCGCGCGCCAGCGACGGCATGCCGCCAAGGCCGGCGGCCATGCCTATGCGGCCCAGCAGCGGCAGCGACAGGCCGAGCAGGCTGCCGTGACGGACGAAGTCGCGGCGGCTGACACGGCCGTCGACGAGGCCGTCGATCAGGTGATTTTCAAGCGGCGTGCGATTGCGCCGGATAAGGTCGAGAATGCTGTGGTTCTTGCTCATGGGTTTTTACCCTTTCCCCTATTTCTTATGGTTGACGAAATTTTCGTGGATTGCTCCATTTTCCCGGCACCGGAGGCCTGTCTACCGGAACTTTAGCATGCGGTTTTGTCCGGTCCATCCAGTCGTGGCGTGGACGCTCGGGATTGTGGCTGCACGGCTTCCACCGTCTTTGTCCAACCTTCCCGACCGAAATCGCGGCGGTTGGCTTCTCGTGTCTGGCCGTCGGTCTTGGCCGCTAGCCGTCATCTAGTTCAGCGGCAAACGGCGATAGGTTCCGGGCTTTGCCGGGTCATGATACTTGTTGCACGGTCCTTTCTCGGTAAAGTCTCTGTGACAGGCAGCGAGGTTTTCGCGCGACAAGGTGACGCCGAGACCGGGACCTTCCGGAACGCGCACGACATTGTTTTTCGGCGAAAACGGTCCTTCCTCGGTGACATCCATCGGCAGCATGCGAAACAGCGACTGGTTCGGCTCCCTGATCCAGCCGAGTGCCGCGCACAGATGCAGATAGGCGGCGCTGCCGATGCCGCTGTCGCCGCTGTAGCACCAGAAATCGATCCCGGCATGCTCGCAGGCGCCGACGAAGCGCAACAGCCGGCCGATGCCGCCATGCGTCGTCGGGTTGCCGACGAAGGCGTCCGGCACTTTGGTTTCCATGGCGCGCGCAATGTCGATGTTGTGGGTCGAGAACGGGATCGAGCAATGGCGCCGCAACTCGCGCATCTCCTCGATGGTCGCCACCGGATCCTCCCAGTTGCGCACGCCCAATTCTTCCAGCGGGCGCGCCAGCCGCCGCGCGGTGCTGAGCGAATAGGCCTGGTTGGAATCGATACGGATCATCGCATCGTCGCCGAGTTTTCTGCGGATCAGCTCGACCATCCTGAGCGAGATTTTCGGATCTTCGGTCGAGAACTTGCCTTCGAAGAAAGTCGTTCCATGCGTCTCGTGCAATTCGACGCAATAGTCGGCGACTTCCTGGGGCGTCGTCTCGCCCTTCACATTTGGCCCATCACCGCGCAGCGAAAAATAGTCGGTGAACGGGATATCCTTGCGTACGGCGCCGCCAAGCAACTGATAGAGCGGCTGGTTCCACGCCTTGCCGCGCAGGTCCCACAAAGCCATCTCGATGGCGCCGAAAGCCATGATGCGCGTGCGGTCGTTGATCGACTGCACGCCGGTCCAAAAGGGCAGGCAGACATGCTCGGCGCCGGCGATGTCGAAGGCATCGCGCCCGACCAGCCGCGGCGCCAGGACATTATTGATGATCGCGGCCGCCGCTGGCGTCGGCGCTTCGCCGAGGCCGACCAGGCCATCCTCGGTCTCGACTTCGACGACGGTCGGTGAAAATCCGTCGAGTTCGCCGAACACCCAGGCATAGGGCGCTTCGAGGCGCAGATTGATCGGCGTGGCTTTGATGCTGCGGATTTTCATCTCAGCGCCCGACCTCGAAGAACGGCGCGCCGAGCAGATCGGGAACGACGTCTATGCCGAGACCCGGCCCGTCTGGAATGCCCATGCGGCTGCCGGTGACCGGTGGCATGTTCGATGCCGTGCGCACCGTCACCCATTCATGGAAGGCGATGGCGTGCAGCCGGCGCTCTTCCGGCGTCGACAGCGACAGATGCGCCATCGCCGCGGTGTCGATCTCGGCGCCGCCCGTGTCCTCGACCGTGATCATGAAGCCGAGGTCGACGGCAATGTCGCGGATCTGGCGCGTCTTCGTCACGCCGCCAAGGCGCGAGATCTTCAGCGTCAGCCCGTCGGCCGCGCCCAGGCGATGAATTTCCAGCATCGCCTCGAGCGAGGTGACGGATTCGTCGAGCACCATCGGCTTGTCGAGCATGCGGCGCACCGACATGTTTTCATCGATCGTGGTGCAGGGCTGCTCGAACGTGTAGTCGATGGCGCGCGTGGCATCGGCGAATTGGCGCGCCTGATAGGGAGTCCAGCCGGCATTGGCGTCGCAGAAGATGACCGTGCCTTTCGGCACCGAGGAGGCAACCGCGATGACGCGTTCGATGTCGTCATGGACATTGCCGCCGACCTTGACCTGCAGCCGGTGGAAGCCGTCCTTGACGATGCGCTTGGCCAGCGCGGCCATGGCGTCGACGCTCCCGTGCGTGACGACCTTGTAGAGTTCCGCGGTGTCGCTTTCCTTGCCGCCGAGCAGCGTGACCAGCGGCACGTCGGCTGCGCGCGCCGCCAGATCCCAGCAGGCCATGTCGAGCGCCGACTTGATGTAGGGATGGCCCTTGAACACCGTGTCCATCAGCCGCCCGATGCTGGCCAGCCCGCGCGGATCGCGGCCGATCAGATGCGGCGCGATCTCGACCACGCCGGCGCGAACGCCGGCGGGGAAGGCGGCCGAGTAAAAATTGCCGAGCGGCGCCATCTCGCCCCAGCCGGTGATGCCGCTGTCTGATGTCATGGACACGATCACGGCGTCGAAGGCGTCGGCCTCGCGCCCCTTCGACATGCGGTATGGCCCGTCAACGAAGGGCTGCATGACGTGGTAGGCCTTGATGGTCTCGATCTGCACGTGTCTTGTCCGCTGTCTGTGGTGTTGGGAACGGGTCAGGCGCCCCTCGATGGGCGTTGTTCGAGGCCGCGGGCGTAGGCAAGCAACTCCTCGAAGTCGAGATCGATATGCTCCCTGGCATGGCACTGGGCCGCACGCATGTCCTTGCCCTTCAGCAACCGCACATAGGTTTCGTGAACGTCTTCGGCCGGCACCGGCTCGTTGCGGGCATGCTGGTGGAGCGCGAAATACATCTGCAGCCGGCTGGTCAGCCGCTGCCAGGTTTCCAGCAGCACCGAATTGTCGGCCCATTCGTAGATCAGGCCATGCAGTTGCAGCGCGGTTTCGATCTGGCGTGTCGTGTCCAATGCGCGGGTCGCCTGCTTCACGGCTTCGTGGCGCCGATCGAGCTCGTCGAAGAAGCGCTGGTCACGCAGCGGCCACGCCCGCTCGATGGCCAGCTCGTCCATCACCTTGTTGAACGAATAGGCATCGTCGATGTCCTTGGCTGTGACCTCGATGACGAAGGTGCCGGCATAGGGGATGCTGGTCAGGATGCCTTCCTGGACCAGCTCGCGCATCGCCTCGCGCAGCGGCGCGCGGCTGACCCGCATCTGTTCGGAAATCCGCAGTTCGTTGAGCTTCTGGCCGGGTGCGAGCTGCCCGGTCAGGATCGCGCGCCGCAACAGCGCAACGATCTCGGCGCGTCGCGTCGTGTCCGCGATCGGACTGAAATCCGCTTTCGCCATTCGGCCACTCCCAGGAAACCGAAAGCAAGACAAGCAGATTGTCGACAATCTAACAAGAGGCTATCTCAATTGATTGGCCAACGCTGCTGAGACCGTTTCGAAATTCCCCCTGGCGAGTCATATGGAGCCGCTGTGGAACGGTTGCCGCCGCTGAATGCGATCAAGACTTTTGAAGTTGCCGCCCGTGCCGGCAGCTTCACTCTGGCCGCCTCTGAACTCGGCGTGTCCTCTGCAGCGGTCAGCCAGCAGATACGCAATCTCGAAACCTGGTTCGGCAAGCAGCTGTTCGTGCGCAGCGGCAACCGCATCGCGCTCACCGACGCCGATCGCCTCGGCAAGGCTCGGCCTGGGCATCGCGCTTGGCCAGCGGGTCATGGCGCACGCCGATCTGGAGGCCGGTCGGCTGATTGCGCTCTCCTCGTCTCGGTGCACCTCGGGCACCCCTATTGTGCATTCATGCCGCCGGCCAAGGCCGACCGGGCCGATGTTGCCGGTCTGGTGGAACTGCTCAGTCGAGCGGCGCCCGCGACCTGTGGGAAGGCCGGGGCGCCGCGCTGAAGCCGGATCCTGACGGGGGTGTTCAGGTGGCCGGCTTTTCCGGTATCGGCGATACGGGCGCTCCGGGGCCGATCTTCTGCAGATTGCCCGTAATCACCTGGTCGCCCTCGGCGACGCCGCTGAGGATGGCGACCTGATCGCCGCTCGTCGGTCCGAGCGAAACCAGCCGCTGGTCGACCGTATTGCCCTTGCCGACGACATAGAGATATTTGCCGAGCTGGCTTGAGCCCAGCGCCGTCTGTGGCACCATCAGCGCATCGGCCTGCTCTCTCACATGCAGCCGGACACGGACATATTGGCCCGGCAGCAGCGTGAACTTGCCATTGCCGATCGTCGCGCGCGCCGTGATCGTGCCGGTCGAGCGGTCGACCGAATTGTCGATGAAGGTAAGCTCGCCCTTCTGGCTTGCCTCGGTCTGGCCGGGGAGCAGGACATCCACTTCGATCGGGCCGTTCGCACGGGCTTGCTCGATCTCGGTCAGATCCGTCTCGCTCGGGTTGAAGGTGACGTAGATCGGGTCGAGCTGCACCAGCGTGTTGAGCACGGTGCCGGCGACGCTGACCAGCGTTCCGACCGAGGCCTGGTTGCGGCCAAGGCGCCCGGCAAACGGCGCCCGGATTTCAGCGTAGCTCAGATTGAGCTCTGCCGTGCGGACCGCCGCCTGGTTCAGCGCCAGCGATGCCTGCGCTTCGCGCAAGGTGCTGGTGCGCTGGTCGAAGCCGTCCTTGGCGAGGTAGCCGCTCTTGGCGAGCTCGGTGCCGCGACCAAGATTCGAGCGGGCATAGTCGAGCGTCGCCGTGTCGCGCTGCACTTGGGCCTTGGCCTGGTCGAGCGCCGCCTGGAAGTCGTCAGGCGAGATCTTGTAGAGAAGATCGCCTTGCCGGACGTCGACGCCGTCGGCTGCGGTCTGCTCCTGCAGATAGCCGGGAATCCTCGCCTGTAAGGTGATGCTGCGGATCGGCTCTGTCCGCGCGGCATAGTCGAGGTAGATCGGGATCGTCTTCTTGACGACGCTGACCACCGGCACCGGCATGACGAACGCCGCCGGGGCGGGCGCCGCACCTGCCGTGCCGGCATTGAGGCTGAGATTGCCCATATCGAGCAGGTGGACGCTGGCCACCGAGATCGCACCCAGCGCGACAGCCGTTCCCAACGCGATTTTCCATTTACGCATGATCAGTCTCCAATCTTATTCGGCCGCTTCCGCCAGGGGCGGTAAAGCGTGCTCAGCAGTTGGTTCATTGTCTTGAGAGGTGGGCTCGTCTTTGCCGCGGCGTTCACGCAGCTGTTCGATGACCGCGTAGAACACCGGCACGAACACCAGCGACAGGATGGTCGCCGCGACCATGCCGCCGAACACGGTGGTGCCGATCGACTGCCGGCTTGCCGCACCGGCGCCGGTCGCAAACATCAGCGGCAGCACGCCGAGGATGAAGGCGAAGGCCGTCATCAGGATCGGCCGCAGCCTGAGCCGTGCCGCCTCCATCGCCGCGTCGACGATGCTGAGGCCTTCCTCGCGCCGTCGCCTTGCGAATTCGACGATCAGGATCGCATTCTTGGCCGCCAGGCCGATCAGCATGACGAAGCCGATCTGCGAGTAGACGTCGATCTGCATGCCACGCAGCAACAACGCTGCGAAGGCGCCGAACAGGGCCAGTGGCACCGCCAACAGCACCATGAACGGCATCGCCCAGCTCTCATACTGCATCGCCAGGATCAGGAAGACGAAGACAATGGCGAGGCCGAAGACGACGGACGCGATCGATCCTGCCTTGAGCTCCTGGAAGGTGATGCCGGTCCATTCGAAACCGAAATCCCTTGGCAGCGCGGTTGCAGCGGCCCGTTCCATGGCGGCAACCGCCTGGCCGGAGGAAAAGCCCGGTGCGGCGCCGCCATTGATCGAGGCCGAGGCATTGTTGTTGTAGTGCGGCACGGTCTCCGGGCCGACGAAGGGCACGAGTTTGCCCAGCGTCGAGAGCGGCACCATGCCGCCGGAGGCATTGCGCACATAGAGCCGCGAAATGTCGGCGGCACCTGCACGTGCATCCTTGTCGGCCTGGATGGTCACCCGGAAGGTGCGGCCAAACAGGTTGAAGTCGTTGACGTAGAGCGAGCCGAGATAGATCTGCAGCGTGTTGAAGACATCGGGCAGGTTGAGGCCGAGCAGTTTGGCCTTGCTGCGGTCGAGGTCGTAGTTGAACTGTGGCGTCGAGGTCGAGAACGGCGAGAACAGCTGCTGCGGGTTGATTTCCGGCTGCTTGCGCGCCTCGGCGATCACGGCTTGCGTCGCATCGTTGAGGGCTGAACTGCCGCGGCCGGTCAGATCCTCGACGACGAATTCGAAGCCGCCCGTCGTGCCGATACCGGGGATCGACGGCGGATCGAAGCTCAGCGCGAAGGCTTCCGGGATCTGCATCAGCTTGCCGCGCACATCGGCGACGAGCTTCGATGCGCTCTGGTCGGGGCCCCGCTCCTCCCATGGCTTCAGGATGGCGAATTCGACCGCCGAATTCGATTGCGCGGCACTGGTCAGGAAGTTCAGGCCGCTGATCGAGCCGACGATGTCGACGCCGGGCGTCGCCTGCAGGATGTCGCGTGCCTTCTGCGCCACCGCGTCGGTGCGTTCCAGCGATGCGCCGTCGGGCAACTGGATGACGACGAAGAAATAGCCCTGGTCCTCGACCGGAAGGAAGGTCGAGGGCAGGCGCTGCCAGACGAAGTAGGTGGCGACCAGCCCCGCCGCGAACAGGCCGAGCATGATCCAGCGCAAACGGATGAGGATGCGCACACCATTGGCATAGGCGTGCGACAGCCTGTCGAAGCCGGTGTTGAACCAGCGGAACGGGGCGAACTGCGTTTCGCCGCGATGCCGCAGGAAGGCGGCACTGAGCGCGGGGCTCAGCGTCAGCGAGTTGAAGGCGGAGATGCCGACGGAGATCGCCACCGTCAGTGCGAACTGGTTGTAGAGCTTGCCGGAGACGCCGGGAATGAAGGCGACCGGCACGAACACCGCCATCAGCACCGCGGTGGTGGCGATGATCGGGCCGGTGACCTCGGTCATTGCGGCCTTGGTCGCCGCAAGCGGTTTGAGCCCGGCCTCCAGCTGTCGTTCGACATTCTCGACCACGACGATGGCGTCGTCGACGACGAGGCCGATCGCCAGCACCATGCCGAGCAGGGAGAGCATGTTGAGCGAGAAGCCGAGCATCTCCATGACGACCAGCGTCGCCACCAGCGACACCGGAATGGCGATGGTCGGGATGATCGTCGTGCGCCAGCTTTGCAGGAAGAGGAACACCACGGCGACGACCAGCACCAGCGCTTCGCCGAGCGTGATCAGCACGTCATGCATCGACGCCGAGACGAAACGGGTGGTGTCGTAGTGCATCGCATAGGACACGCCCTTCGGGAAACGGCCCGACAGCTCCTGCATCTTGTCCTTGACGCGCTGCTGCAGATCGAGCGCGTTGGAGCCGGGCATCTGGTAAACGGCAAGCACCACGGTCGGGTCTTTACCGAAGAAGGCAGACGACGAATATTGCAGCGCGCCGAGTTCGATGCGGGCGACGTCGCGCAGCCTGACCAGCGAGCCGGTATCGGTGTTGGCGCGCACGACGATGTCGCCGAATTCCTTGGGATCGCTCAAGCGGCCGACGGCGTTGACCTGCATCTCGAAGGCGGTGCCGGCGGGTGCCGGCGACTGGCCGATCTTGCCGGCCGCCACCTGGACGTTCTGTTCGGCGATGGCGTTTTGCACATCGACGGCGGTGATGCCGAGATTGGCGAGCTTGTCGGGATCGAGCCAGACGCGCATCGAATAGCGCCGCTCGCCGAAGATCTGCACGTCGCCGACGCCGGGCAGCCGCTTCAGCGGGTCGACCACCTGCAGATAGGCAAGGTTGCTCAGCGCCACCGGATCGACCGAACTGTCGGGCGAAGTCAGGTTGACGATCAGGACGAAGTTCGGATTCTGCTTCTTGATCGTCACGCCGCCCTGGTTGACGATCGCCGGCAGCGACGAGGCGGCCTGCGAGACGCGGTTCTGCACGTCGACGGCGGCGGTGCTCAGCGAATAGCCGACATCGAAGGTGATGGTGATGGTCGAGGAGCCGTCATTGGAACTCGTCGACGACATGTAGGTCATGCCCTGCACGCCGTTGATCTGCTGCTCCAGCGGCGTCGTCACCGTGTCGGCCACCACTTGTGCGCTGGCGCCCGGATAATGGGCGCTGACCACGACCTGCGGCGGCGTGATGTCGGGAAACTGCGAGACGGGCAGCAGGAAATAACAAATCGACCCGGCGAGCACCATGATGATGGCGATCGCCGAGGCGAAGATCGGACGGTGAATGAAAAAGTTTACCACGACACGCACGCCTCTCCGGCTGCTGTTGCCCGCCCGAAGGCGCTGGCAACCCTGGACAGCCTTTGGCCGCGCTTGTCACCGAGGCCGTCCCGCGAACGCAGCAACGGCACCTCGCCACGCTGCGTATCGGCGAGCGAGCGCAACATCGTCTCGAAGGCGCGCGGGTCGACGCCATCGGCTTTCATGACCAGCCGGATCATCGGATCCCGGACGGCTTCATCTATGGTAAGATCGCGGCGCTGTGGCATGGCCGGCTCCTTGTCTGTCGATTCGCAGCCCGTGCTCGCGAACCGTTTTCATCTCTTCACCGGCCGAGGCCGCATGATTGGCAGTTTCTCGCCCCTCTCGTCTGGCAGGGCCGTTCACGGCCTTGTTATTGACGGTGGACGATATAGGTGTTACCAGTAAGTAACATTCTGGAAGTTACAGACCGGTAACACCCTAGTCAAGAGGTGGCCGAGGGTTTTTTGGAAACGAAAGGAGATCATGATGGCAGACGGCATCGTGGAGCGCTCTCGTCCCCGGGATCGGATCCTGGAGACGGCACGCGACATGTTCCACAAGCATGGCATCAAGGGCGTCGGCGTCGACGCCATCACCGAAGCTGCCGGCACGAACAAGATGACGCTCTATCGTCACTTCGAATCCAAGGACGAACTGATCGTCGAATGCCTGCGCGCCAATGCGGCCAAGGCCGGCGCTATGTGGGAAGCATTCGAGGCCGAATTCCCTGGTGACAAGCTTGCCCAACTGCATGCCTGGGTTCGCAAGGCGGCTGCCATGCTCAATGCGGACGGCCGCGGCTGCGACATGGCCAACGCCGCCGCTGAGCTGACCGAGCCGGACCATCCGGCCAGGCTGGTGATCAAGGAGCTCAAGGAAGCCCAGCGCGCGCGCCTTGTGACGCTATGTCGGGATGCCGGCATTGGTCAGGCCGAACTGCTCGCCGATACGCTGTCGCTGTTGTTCGAGGGCGCGCGTGTCAGCGTGCAGACCGTGGGTACCGAAGGTCCGAGCACCCAGTTCGTGCGCATGGCCGAAGGGCTGATCGTTTCGTTCCGGGGCGCTGCCGCCGGTTGAGATCCGCCACGATTGTTGGCGGGTTACGGCTCTATGACGGAGGGCCGCGTACGCCTTTGACCCAGGCGGTATGGAAACTCCGGCGGCCAAACGAAAAAAGCCCGCTGCCGGGAGGAGGTGGCAGCGGGCTCGATTTTCGAATGTGGCGCGGGAGGAGGTGCACCCCATTCAGCGTCGGCATCGCATCTGGGAGGAGTAGATGGCCGACAACCAGAACCTACGAGTTGCCCAACGATTCGGCAACAAAGAAACTTGCATAGCTGCTGTGCAGATTTGCCGTGCCAATTATCATACAAATCCGGCAACAGGCATTTTTGCAGGCCGCCTGCTTCACTGCACCGGGACGTTTTCCCTGAAGATCAAGCGCGGTTCGATGAACTTGCGCGTCAGATAGGGTGCGGAGGAGGCAATCGAGCCGAGCAGGCGAATGACCGACTGCTCGGCGATCAGCCGCGCATTCTGGTCGATGACGACATCGGCGAGATCGTCGACGAGATGACCGCGCGTGTCCTTGGTCAGGTCGTGGCAGATGAACACCGGCTTGTGGTTCGGCCTGGCCTCGCGGATCGCCTTTGCAACGCCCGAATGTCCAGCTCCGACGCAATAGATGCCGAGCAACTCCGGCTCGTCGTGCAGTGCCTTCATGGTCTCGGTGTAGCCGGCATCGGGCTCGTCGTTGATCTCGACGGCGCTGCTGACGGTCAGATTGGGAAACTCCTCATTGAGCACCGAGCGGAAACCCATCTCGCGTTCCTCGTGGCCGCGATAGGAACGTGAGCCGACGACCATCGCCAGATGGCCGGTGCGGCCGCCAAGGAAGCGTCCCATCAGCAGCGCCGCCGTTCGTCCCGCCACCCTGTTGTCGATGCCGACATAGGCCGCGCGCGGTGCCGTCGGAACATCGGACACCAGCGTCACCAGACGCATGCCGGCTTCGACGATGTCGCGCAGGATGTTGCGCGTACGCGGATGATCGACAGCGATCACGCCAACGCCATTGGCCCTGAGCGACAGGTTTTCGACAGCGCTCTGCAGCGCGTTCGGCGAGATACCGGCGAGATTGTGGATCCGGCACGAGGCGACAAGCGGCAGACGCGCGGCGTAGTCCTCGATATGCCCGGCGAGATCGCGCATGAAGGCATTGCTGCCGATCGGCAGCAGGAATTCGAGATGGGCGGGCCGCGAGGGCAGCGTCACCTGATCAGCGACCGGCAGGTAGCCGAGTTGCTTGGCCGCCTCCATGACGCGCTGGCGGTTGGCCGCACTCGCACCCGGCCGGTTGTTCAGCACCCTGTCGACCGTTGCGGTCGATAGCCCGCAATTGCGGGCGATATCCGAGACGGTGGCTTTCATGCCGCTACCCACAGCCCGCAATTGCGGACGATATCCGAAACGGTGGCTTTCATGCCGCTACCTATGCGCCCTGCGATGCCGCGCCAGACAAGCGATGCGATCTGAGGCAGCGGTGATTGCCGCCATCACCCGACAGTCAGTGCGACGGCTTGCCATCGGTGATGGCATCGCGGATTTCCTTGTCCGACATGCCGGTGATGATCCGCTCTACCTCCGCCACGCTGGTCGTCTTCGGGTCGATGTCGTCGGCGACCACCTTGCCCCGGCGCATGACGACGATGCGGTCGACCACCTGGAAGACATGGTGGATGTTGTGGGCGATGAAAATGCAGGAGTGACCGGAATCGCGGGCGCTGCGCACGAAACTCAGCACGCCCTGTGTTTCGGCGACGCCCAGATTGTTGGTGGGCTCGTCGAGGATGATCAGGTCGCTGTCGAAATGCATGGCGCGCGCGATCGCCACCGCCTGACGCTCGCCGCCGGAGAGCGAACCGATCGGCGTCGTCGGCGGGATGTTCTTCGAGATGCCGACCTGCTTGAGCAGGTCGCGGGCAACCGTGTTCATCGCCTCCTGGTCCATCCGGTTGAGGAAGCGCGGCGGTTTGATCGGCTCGCGTCCGAGGAACAGATTGCGGGCGATCGACAGTTGCGTGACCAGTGCGGAGTCCTGGTAGATCGTCTCGATGCCATGGGCGATGGCGTCGCTGGTGCTGCGCAGGCTCACCTTCTTGCCACGGATGAAGATATCGCCGCTGGTCAGCGGAACGGCACCCGAAAGCACCTTGATCAGCGTCGACTTGCCGGCGCCGTTGTCGCCGAGCAAGCCGACGATCTCCCGTTCATTGACATGGAAATTGGCATCCTCCAGCGCCTGCACGCGGCCGTAGGACTTGCGGATGTTCGTCATGCGGATCAGTGGCTCGGCCATGGTTCAAGTCCCCGCCTGATGCCGGCGTTCCAGCCATGAATGCAGTGCCATCATGCCGAGGATGATGGCACCGATGAAGATGTTATAGGCAAGACCAGGCACGCCGATCAGCACGATGCCGTTGCGCATCACGCGCAGGATCAGGATGCCGAGCACGGTGCCGATGATCGTGCCGCGCCCGCCGGTAAGTGCGGTACCGCCGATCACCACCATGGCGATGACTTCCAACTCATAGCCGGTACCGCTGTTGGGGTTGGCGGCGGACGTGCGCAACGAAGAGATGACGCCGGCAAGCGAGGCCATGACCGACGACAGCACGAACAGGCCGATCTTGACCCCGCTGACATTGACGCCGCGCGCCCGCGCCGCGCTCGGGTTGCCGCCGGCCGCCTGGATCCAGTTGCCGGTGCGGCTTTGCGTCAGCACATAGCCGAGCGCGATCGCCGCGGCGATGAACCAGAACAGTGACATGTAGATGCGGAACGGGCCGATGAAGAAGTCGCCGACCAGCGCTTCCGCCAGCCAGCTGCCCTCCGCACTCCAGGTGCGCTGGGGAAAACCGTCGGTGACGAAAAGGGCGGTGCCGCGCACCACCAGCAGCATGCCGAGCGTCACCAGGAAGGATGGGATCTTGAGCTGCGTCACGAACCAGCCATTGACCAGCCCGATGAAGGCGGCGACCAGCAGCGCGGCGACAAAGCCGGCTTCGAGCGAGGTCAGGCCGCTGTTGAACAGGGTCCACATCAAGACCGGCGAGAAGCCGAACAGGGAGCCGACCGAGAGGTCGAACTCGCCGGACGTCATCAACAGCGTCATCGCCAGCGCGATCAGGCCGAGCTCGACCGTGAAAGCCAGCGTGTTGGAGATGTTCTGCGGCGACAGGAAGTCGTGGTTGAAACTCCAGAAAACGGCGATCTCGACGACGAGCAGCACGAAAGGGCCGAATTCCGGCCGTGCGATCAGGCGTGGGACGAGCGAATGATTTTCCACAGGCAATCCGCGACATGAGTGGAAGGCTGAGCGTTGCACATCGCGTGCGAAGGGCTCGGCGAAATGGAGAGCCAGTCGCGACCGTTGGGCGGCCGCGACTGTTGAGATTGGATGTTACTTGCCGGACAGGATGTCGTCGTAGATCTGCGCGGTGTCTTTTTCATAGAGCGCGCCGGTGATGACGTTGAAGCCCGGAGGAATGCCGCCGGCGGCCATATTGGCCAGCGAAAGCGCGACATAGCTGGTCGCCTGCGGGTCCTGCCACTGGCCGGCATTGACATAGCCGTTCAGCACTTCCTGGGTGGTGTCGAGCGAATTGCCCCAGCCGACGACCGGGATTTCGCCCGGCTTGATGCCGACCTGGTCGAACACCCGCTTGATCGAGCCGGTGACGAGGTCGCCTAGGCCGATGATCGCCTTGACCTTGGCCTTGTTCGCCGTGAGGTAGTCGACCATGCGGTTGATCACTTCAGCCTGATCAAGCGTCGCTTCCGTGATTTCATAGGTGATGCCGAGCGGCTCGAAGACGCTCTTGATGCCTTCCTCTTCCTGCACGCCATAGGTGGCGCCGGGGATTTCGACCGGCATCCAGACGAAGTCGCCCTTCTTCACCAGGCCTTTGTCGACCAGATACTGTGCCCAATGCTTGCCGAAGGTGACATTGTCGCCGCCGACATAGGCGTTGAAATCGGCTTTCGGATCAGGCGTGTTGAAATTGATGATCGGCACTTTCGCCGCACGCGCTTCCTTGACGATCTCGATCAGGCTGCCCGGATCGGGGCTCGTGGTGACGATGCCATCGGCCTTGGCGGAGAGGGCGGCGCGAACCGCTTCCTGCTGCGAGGCGACATCGCCGTTGTGGAACGAGGTGTTGACCGTGTTGCCGGTGTCCTTGGCCCACTGCTTGGCGCCGGCCAGGAAGTAGGTCCAGACCGGATCGGCCGGACCGCCATGCGAAATCCAGTAGAACGTCTTGGCCTGTGCCGCTGCTGGTACCACCATCAGCGCCACCAACAGGCCGTATAGAACGAGTCTTAGCCGTGTCAGCATTTGATTTCCTCCCGTTTGTAGATCGTCAGTTCAAAATCCGTTCCCTTGTTCTGCGTCTTTTGCCAGTGCCGATTGAATGCGTCAGAGCATCCCCTTTTTCGACGGATGGCAAGCCTCCATCTGCCAGGCCTCCATCTGCAGGTGTAGTGGGCGCCTGACGGGGCGTCATCAGCCGTCCCATCAGATTGCATCAGTTGAGGTGATTTTCCGACTGTCGGATAATTGATGTCGAGGCTAGCCGAGCAGATAGTCCTCGTCATGGTCGGCGCGCAGGTTGCTCCACAGCCGATCGGCCGCCAGGCGAGCAAGGCGATTTGTTCCGTTAGGTATCCGACAAATGCAGATGCTCGGGCACTCGCAGCATTTCGGCATTGGTGAGTCTTCCGCTGGTGAACTCTAATCGGAGCCCCTCGCAGTATCCGATGGCTTCTCCCTCGATAGGACGTTTGCTGGCCATCAGGAACGCGACAACGCCGAGATCGATGATCCCACCGTGCGTCACCAATAAGCCCGTCGCTTCGTTGGGAACTCGGGCAGCTATGCTCGTCCACAGTCGCACTTGGGTGTTAGCAAATGCAATGCAGTCTACGTCCGATCGGAGTACACGTTCTACCTCCGCCAACGGGCTCGGCCACGAGATCGTTTCGAGTATATTTTTGGGAAGAATTCCAAGTTCGGCAATCAACTCATTTACTTCGAAACCCATCGCAATTGCGGTTTCGATTGCCCGTGGAATTTCGCTTGTGACAACAAGTTCATAAGAGTCAGCCCCTTGGGCTACAAACCGCGCTAGTTCGATTCCTTCTCGAGAAAGGTGCGCGCCAGGCTTGCGCCTCATGGTGTGCCGGCGAACATCAAGTATCGTCATTGGATTCCAGTCCGACGAGGTCACGAGTAATAAGGCGCCAACATTGCGTTGATGGTGGCCCTGGGCCAAGGCTTGGCTAAATAAGATCGGCCTTCGCCAGCTCCCGCATCAGATGGCTGGCGCCGTAGGTCCAGTGCGGGCAGTCTGGCGACAGCTGCACGCGGTTGACCAGCGCGCCGAATTTTTCCGACGAGATGGTGACGATGTCGCCGACCTTGTGGGTAAATCCCTTGCCCTTCTCGCCGCGATCCTTGGACGGAACGAACATGGTGCCGAGATAGAGCGCCAGCCCGTCCGGATACTGGTGGTGCGGCCCCATGGCCGCGGCGACCAGTTCCTCCGGCGAGCGGCTGATCTCGGCCATCGAGCTTGCGCCCTCCAGCGAGAACCCGTCCTCGCCCTCGACTTTCAGGCGCACGACGGCGCGCTTGACGTCATCGATGGAGAATTTCTCGTCGAACAGGCGGATGAAGGGGCCAAGTGAGGCCGAGGCATTGTTATCCTTGGCCTTGCCGAGCAGCAGCGCCGAACGCCCTTCGACGTCGCGCAGATTGACGTCGTTGCCGATAGTGGCGCCGACGATCCTGCCGCTGGAGGCGGCGATCATGGCGATCTCGGGTTCCGGATTGTTCCAGGTCGACACCGGGTGCAGCCCAACATCGGCGCCGAAGCCCACCGAGGCCATCGGCTGGCACTTGGTGAAGATCTCGGCATCGGGGCCGATGCCCACTTCCAGATATTGCGACCAGGCGCCGCGCGAAATCAGCTTGGCCTTGATCTCCATCGCTTCGGGCGAACCGGGCTTCAGCTTCGACAGGTCGTGGCCGATCAGTCCGGCAATGTCGGCGCGGATGGCATCGGCTTTTTCAGCCGAACCACGCGCCTGTTCCTCGATCACCCGTTCCAGCAGGCTGACGACGAAGGTGACGCCCGATGCCTTGACCGCCTGCAGGTCGACCGGGGAGAGCAGGTAGGGTTTTGCTGGATCGCGCCCAGTTTCAAAACTGTTGGCGGCGATGTCATCGAGCGAACCGATCGGTCTGCCTTCGGCCGAGCGGACATGCCCAGCCGGGTCGGCCATCTCGCAAAGGTCGCGCATGGTCGGTGCCGTACGCGAGGTGATGTCGAAGACCGTGCCATCGCGAACCGTGACGACCAGCGGGTATGCAGCACCGCTGCTTCTGGCGCGTCCGACAAAAAGGCCCTCGCTGGGCAGGTGGGTCGGGTTCGTCATGGCGCTCTGTCCTCTTAGTGATCGACAATGTGGTGAAGTGATCGACAATGTGGGCTAGCCGGATCGGCGTGGCACTTTCACCGGATTCCCATCAAAGGTCTATCCCGTCGCAGGCGATCGGAACTCTGGGTCTCCGGTCGTCTCGGCGGCAGTCCACAGGCGAAAGCCATGGTGCTCTTTCAAAATTGTGAAATTCTGACTAGGATTTTCACCAATCGCAGCGCATTCAGGTGACCCTTGGCGACAGCATTCTCCGATCCCATCTGGCGCAGGCCGCAGGCAGCTTTCACGTTTCAATCGCTTCCCAATGGCGAACGGGTCGATCTCGCCATCGTTGGCGGTGGCATCATGGGCTTGTCGACTGCCTTGCATGCCGCCCGGCTTGGCCTGTCGGTGCAGGTGCTGGACGCCGGCGAGATCGGCCAGGGCGCATCAGGCTTGAATGGCGGCCAGGTCATTCCCGGCCTGAAATACGATCCGGAATGGTTGCTGGAGCATTTTGGCCCGGAGCGCGGCGAGGCGCTTGTCAATTTCGCGGCGTCGACCGCCGACGCGGTGTTCGAGCTGATCCGCGACGAGAAGCTGGCGGTGCCGTTCGTTCGAAATGGCTGGATCCAGGCGGCGCACACCGGGGCCGCGCTGAAGGCGGCGACGAACCGCGACCGGCAATGGCACGCGCGCGGTGCCGACGTCCGGTTGCTGAACGCAGAGGAGACCGCAGCCAGGACCGGCGCACAGGGTTATCTCGGCGGCTGGCTCGACCGCCGCGCCGGTGTGATCGATCCGCTCGCCTACACGTCTGAACTTGCCCGGGTCGCGACCGCGGCTGGCGTGAGGATAGCAGAGCGCCAAAGGGTCGTGCGGCTCGCCAATGCCGCCGGTGTTTGGCGTATTTTGATCGAAAATGGCCTGGAATTGCAGGCAAAGGCGGTCGTGCTGGCGACAAACGCCTATACGGACGGTCTGATCCCCGGTCTCGCCCAGACGATCGTGCCGCTGCATTCCTTTCAGATCGCCACAGCGCCGCTGCCGTCCAATCTGGCGGCCACGATCCTGCCGGAAGGGCAGGCGGTGTCGGACTCCAGGCGCATCCTCGTCTACTACCGCAAGAGCGCCGACGGCCGGCTGGTGCTTGGCGGACGGGGCCGCATGGCGCTGCCGACGAGCGCCGGCGACTGGGCGCATCTCGAGCACGCGCTGGTACGGCTCTATCCCTCGCTGTCCGGCGTTCCCATCGAGAAGCGCTGGTTCGGCCGGGTTGCGATGACGCCGGACCACCTGCCGCACATCCACGAGCCGGAGAAAGGCCTGCTCGCCGTGGTCGGCTGCCAGGGTCGTGGTGTCGGCCTGATGACTGCGCTTGGCGAGCGCATCGCCAGCTACCTCCAAAGTGGCGACGCCAGGCAATTGCCTTTCCCGGTCTCGCCGATCCGGCCGATCCCGTTTCACGCCTTCCGCCAGGTCGGCGTCGCCGCGACCATCGCTTGGTATCGCCTGCTCGATGCGTTGGAGCGCTGACCAGGGCGCTTCATCCCCTTGGGGCTCCGTTAGGGGATTCTGCTTGACAGTTTCATGAATATGAAAAACTCTAAGCCAATTTCAAATTTCCCAATAGGCAGGTCGATGTCGACCCTAGTTGCCACATCAGCGCCAGAGGCCCGGTCTTCCCAGGGCTTCCGGGTCGCCATGCTGCTGCCGGGCGCGCTGGTCACCTTGCTGCTGATCCTGTTTGCGCTTGGCCTCGTGCTTTTCCTCGCCTTCCGCGGCAATGACGGTTCGCTGCTCGGCGCCGGTTTCACCGTCGCGAATTTCGTCACCGTGGTGTCCGATCCGCTGTACTGGACGGTGACGCTGCGCTCGCTGATCATTGCCGCTCTGGTCACGCTGGCGACGGTCGTCACTGCCTATCCCGTCGCCTACTACCTTGCCTTCCACGCCGGCCGGCGGCGCGGCCTGCTGCTGTTCCTGGTGACGCTGCCGTTCTGGACCAGCTATCTCCTGCGCGTCTTCGCCTGGAAGATCGTGCTCGCCTACAATGGCGTTTTGAACTCGGCGCTGATCGAAAGCGGCATCTGGTCCGAGCCGACATTGGCCTTTCTCAACACGCCGGCCGCCGTCGTCGTCACGCTGGCGCACGCCTATGCGCCTTTCGCCATCCTGCCGATCTACGTGGCGCTGGACACCATCCCGAAATCGCTGATCGAGGCCGCTTCCGATCTCGGCGCGCGGCCATTCACCTCTTTCCGCCGGATCGTGCTGCCCAATTCGATGCCGGGCGTGCTGGCGGCAGCCCTCGTCATCTTCGTGCCGACGGTCGGCGACTATGTCACGCCGGCGCTCGTCGGCGGCCCGGCCAGCACCATGATCGGCACGCTGATCCAGGCGCAATTCGGCAAGGCCAATGACTGGCCGTTTGGCGCAGCACTCTCCGTCGCCGTCATGCTGGTCATCCTGTGCGTGGTGCTGGTCGCCCGCTTCGCCGACCGCAGATTTGGCAGCCGCACATGAGCACTGCACGCACGCAGGGAGGTGGCCGCTGGCTCGGCATGTATGTCGCCGCCTATTTGGTCTTTCTCTATCTGCCGGTGCTGCTGATCCCGCTGTTTTCCTTCAACAACTCGATCCAGGCAGCGTTTCCGCTGCAAGGTTTTACCTTGCAATGGTACGCGACGCTGTTCGGCAATTCGGCGCTGACCGTTGCACTCTTGAACAGCCTCGCCATCGGCGCCATCGCCGCCACGGGTGCGACGCTGTGCGGCATCACCGTGTCCTACATGGACCTCTACGGCCGCTCGCCGCTGGCCGCCACCATCAGCGCCATCGCACGGCTGCCGATCCTGATCCCGGGCGTCATCGTCGGCATATCGCTGCTGATCCTCATCAACCTCGTTGGTCTGGGGCCATCGCGCGTCGCCATCGTTCTCGGCCATATATTGGTGGCGCTGCCGACGACCGTGGTGATCATGCGCAGCCGCTTCGCCGCCATCCCGAAAACCATTCGCGAGGCGGCACTCGATCTCGGCGCCTCCGACTGGACGACCTTCCGGCGGGTCATGCTGCCGCTCAGCCTGCCGGCCATCGTCTCGGCATTCATGCTGGCCTTCCTGATCTCCTTCGACGAATTCATCGTCGTGTTCTTCCGGGCCGGCACCGAGCCGACGCTGCCGCTCTACATCTGGAGCCAGCTGCGTTTTCCCCGGTCGCTGCCGACGGTGATGGCACTGGGCACTTCGATCCTGGCGGTGTCCTTCGTCATCGCTGCAGCAGCTGAAATCCTGCGCCATCGCGGCTTATCCGCCACGGCGCCAAAGCCCGCGGATCCATCACAACCAAAACAAACCAAGAGAGGAGAACTGCAATGGCATTCGACCTGAAATCGATCTCTGCAAAGACTGTTTGCGCTGGATTGACGGCGTTCGCGCTGGCGCTGTCGTCGACCGTCGCTTTCGCCGGCGAAAAGCTGCAATATTTCACCTGGTCGGGCTATGAACTGCCCGACTTCAACAAGAGCTTCCTTGCCGCGCATCCCGATGGCGTCGAGGCCTCGATCTTCGGTGACGACGATGACGCCTTCACCAAGGTCAAGGCCGGCTTCCGACCCGACATTGCGCATCCCTGCTATGACAAGGTGGCGCGCTGGAACAAGGAAGGCCTGCTGCAGCCAATCGACACCAAGCGCATCAAGAACTGGGACTCGATCTTCCCGGTGTTCAAGAACCTGCCAGACCTGCAGGCTGGCGACGGCAAGGTCTGGATGGTGCCGTGGGACTGGGGCAACACCTCGATCCTCTACCGCACCGATCTGGTGAAGAACCCGGAAGCGAGCTGGAACCTTTTGTGGGACAAGCAGTATGCCGGTCGCATGGCGACGATCGACGCGGTGCATGACACGCCTGTCGTGGCGGCGCTGCTCGCCGGCGTCAATCCGTTCGACATGACGCCGGAGCAAATGGACAAGGTGGCCGAGAAGCTGCGCGAGCAGCGCCCGCTGCTCTCCAACTACACCACCGACATGACCTCCGTCGAACAGGCGCTGGCCAGCGGCCAATTGGTCGCCGCCATGACCTGGAACGCGTCGGCCACCTCGCTCAAGAAGCAGGGCGTGCCGGTCGAGTTCATGAAGCCCAAGGAGGGCATGCTGACCTGGGCCTGCGGCTTCGTGATGCTCAAGGACGCCAAGAATGTCGACCTCGCCTATGATTTCATCAACAGCCGGCTGGAGACGGATTCCGGCAAATACCTGATCGAGGCCTACGGCTATGGCAGCTCGACCAGTTCGGCCTTCGCGGCGGTGCCGAAGGAGGAGCTGGAGAAATTGCAGCTGCCGTCCGACCCGGAGGTGATGCTGAAGACCACCATCTTCACCGGACCGATGAAACAGAATGACGACCTCGCCAAGATGTTTGAGAAGGTGAAGGCGGGGGGATAAAGCTCCCCCTTCTCCCCTTGTGGGAGAAGGTGTCGCCGAAGGCGACGGATGAGGGGTGCTCCAGGGAACACCAGCGTCTCACTCCGCTGGAACACCCCTCAACCGTCTCGGCGCTGCGCGCCGATCCACCTTCTCCCACAAGGGGAGAAGGGAAAGCAAACGAGGACTAACGCATGGACATGCTGGATGAAGCGGCTGGGAAGCCGAAGGACGATGCCGACGTTCGCGTCGGCCGGCGCGTGCGGGCGCTGCGGCTGGAGCGCAATTTGTCGCTGGCCGATCTTGCGGCAAAGGCCGGCGTGTCGATCGGTGCATTGAGCCAGATCGAGCGCGGCATGTCCTCGCTGCGCGTCAAGGTGATCTGGCCGCTCGCCGCCGCCCTCGACATCGAGCCGTCGGCGCTGATCGCCGACGGCAACGATGCGGCCAACGATCTCTATTGCGTGCGTGCCGACAAGCGGCGGCAAATCCCGGTGAAATCGGAAGGCATTGCCAAGGCGCTGCTGTCACCGCCGGGCGCGACGCTGACCGGCATGCTGGTGACGGTGGAAGCTGGCGGCGGCACGGCCGAGGCCTATGCGCATGCCGGCCATGAATTCGGCTTCGTGCTGGCCGGTGAGGTCGAACTGGTGGTGGATTCGACGAAATACGGGTTGAAGGCGGGCGACAGCTTTGCCTTCAAGAGCACGCTTTTGCATGCCTTCCGCAATCCGGGCGCCGAGCGGTGCCAGATTCTCTGGGTCAACACCACGAAGCCGTCCGAGGTTCGCGATGGCGCCTGATCCACTCGTCCGGCTGCAGGCGGTCTCGAAGATTTTTCCCGGCGGCATCGTTGGGCTCGACGCTGTCGATCTCGACATTATCAGCGGCGAGTTCATCACGCTGCTCGGGCCGTCGGGCTGCGGCAAGACCACCAGCCTGCGCGTCATCGCCGGTTTCGAAAGCCCGTCGAGCGGCAAGGTGTTGCTCGATGGTCGCGATATCACGGCCCTTCGACCGTTCGACCGGCCGGTCAACACCGTGTTCCAGGACTACGCGCTGTTCCCGCACATGAATGTTGCAGAAAATGTCGGCTTCGGTCTGTCGCTGCGCAAACTGTCTGGAGCCGAACAGGCTAAGCGCACCGGCGAAGCGCTCGACATGGTCGGTCTCGCCGACAAGCTTGGCGCCCGCGTCTCCGAACTGTCGGGCGGCCAGCGCCAACGCGTCGCGCTCGCGCGTGCCATCGTCTGCGAGCCGCGCGTGCTGCTGCTCGACGAGCCGTTGTCGGCGCTCGATGCGCATCTGCGCGAACAGATGCAGGTTGAGCTGAAGCGGCTGCAGTCGCGGCTTGGCACCACCTTCGTCATGGTCACCCACGACCAGACCGAAGCGCTGTCGATTTCCGACCGCATCGTCGTCATGAACAAGGGCCGCATCGAGCAGATCGCACCGCCGGCCACACTTTATGACCGGCCTGCCACGAAGTTTGTGGCGAGCTTCATCGGCACCATGAATCTCCTGCAATCACGGTTTGTCGGCCGCGATGGCGATCGCTTGCGTTTCACCGCCGGCACCCTGCCGCTGGAGGCTATTTCTGAAACCGGCGAGGCACCTGCCGAGGGCGCTACCCGCACCATCGGCGTGCGCCCGGAGGATTTGCTGGCGATGACCGAGGCCGCGCCCGGCACCGCACCGGCGCGCGTCAACAGCGTCGTCTTTCACGGCCGCACGCTGCGCCTGCATGCCGAACTCGGGCAGGGCGCGCCTGTCGTCATCGACGCGCCGCGCCAGGCCGAGGGTTTTCGCTTCCAGGTCGGCGACGTGGCGCATATCAGCCTGCGCCGTGGCGCCAACTGCCCAGTGCTGCCAAGTTAGTCTTAGCGACGTTAAAAACGAAGCAAAACGTTTGCGTCGATCGGTGGCCACAAGCGCTACCGATTGGGCGATCAACCGCGAGGTTAAGGGCATCATCCGCTATGGGGGATGTCGGCGGGATGGTCTGCCTATGTGGACTGCCAGCCGGCTGTGAACAAAAAGACCGTGGACGAAGTAGGAATTGACTCGGGAGGGAATATATTCCTAATTTGGCCGATGCCGGAACTGAGCAGCCGACCGCGCCGAAATGTGCAGACCCTGTGCCTCGCGCACGAAGTCGGGCAACTCATTCGTGTACGATGCCCGCACTGCAACATCACTAGGCACTATCTGCCCGGCGATCTCGCAAAGCTTGTAGGGGATATTCCCTTTTGGGACGTCGAGCGGCATATGAGGTGCGAGCGCTGCAAGCTTCGCGAGCTTGACGCCAGTATTATTTTGCCGAGCGCTGCTGAACGCTTGAAAATTCGGGTCAGGCGACTTGTCGAAATCCGCATGGTTCGCCGGGTGATCTGGCGAGACGACGATTAAGAAAGCGGCTGGTTAGTCGATCCTGCGGCCTAGAACAGAGACCCTTGAGTTGGCACCTGCCGCGGAAACTTGATCTGCGTGGCGGGCTTCTCAACAATCACCAATGCATCGTCCGGCGCTGTCTGCTGCAAATGTCTCGCTTCTGCCCACGACGCTGTAAGCCAGGCCTGGGCCTCTTCCGGCGTGGTCAGGATCACCGGCATAGCCTTCTCATGGATCGGTGCGATGACGGCGTTAGGCTTGGTTGTCATGAAGGCAAATAGCTCGAAGTCGCCAGGACCATCCTTGACCTTTCTCACGCCTTGCCAACGGGTCCAGAAACCAGCGAAGAAGAACAGCGGCCGGCTCTCGTCACGCGCAAACCAATAATTGCGCTGGATGCCTGTGTCCGGGTCTTTGTCGTTCGGAGTAGGGCTGGGTTCGGCAAAGCTGGTCACCGGCACGACGCATCTGTGCTCGACGCCGACAAAGTGTTGCCAGTGCGAATATTGTGGGTTGCGCACGTTAGTGGTGCCGTAGTCCGCCTTGCCTTTCATGCGTTCAGGCGGCGTGGGCAAACCCCAAAGCAGTTTCGCCAATTCACGCTCTCCGTCCGCCGTGTTGCGAACGACTGGGGCGGGCTGATTGGGATAGACGTCAAGCGAAGGCTCAAGGTTGCCGCTGATATCGCGCATTGTGCGTGTCCATTGGCGGACCGCCTCTTGCGTCGTGGTAATATTGTAGAGGTTGCACATTCACCTAGAATTGCGGAATTGGCTTGTGTCCGCAACCGGATGGAGCGCGGTCCGCGCGATATCATCATCCTGACATGGCTTGTCAGCTACGGCGCGGTCCGACGATGGCAGGCCAGCAGGCTGTTCCCTACCTAAATGCGTCTGAACAGGAGGAACACAAATGACCATCGCGGAAATTGCCAAGGATTTTACCGAGCTGCTCAAGCAGGGCGACAACGAAGCTGCCGCCGAGAAGTACAATTCCGACGATATCGTGAGCTACGAAGCCATGGAGGGGCCGATGGCCATCTCCCGTGGCAAGGAGGCTCTCAGGCAGAAGGGCCAGTGGTGGCAGGAGAACAATGAAGTCCATGGCGGCTCTGTCGAAGGCCCCTATGTCAATGGCGACCAGTTCGCGGTGCGCTTCAAGTTCGACATAACGCCCAAGGCTACCGGCGAGCGTGTCACCATGGATGAAGTCGGCCTCTACACGGTCAAAAACGGCAAGATCACCGAAGAGCGCTTCTATTACTAGGGCCGGCCCCGGGTTCCGCCTCACGTCGCTGCAGGACCAGGAAATTAGACGGCCGGGACATTGTCCTGGCCGTCATGTGGAACGGAGATATGGCAACGGCTCTGGCAAAGCGGAAAGGGTGGTTTAGTCTGTGGAACGGATTCGACAGTCAGCCAAGGAAGCACGCTTTTGACGATCACCATGTACGGCATCACCACTTGCGACACGGTCAGGAAGGCGCGCGTCTGGCTGGAAGGCCATGACGTAGCCTACCGGTTTCACGATTTCAGGGCCGAGGGACTGGACGCGAAGCGGCTGGATGGTTGGGCGGGCAAGGTCGGCTGGGAAAAGCTGCTCAACAAGGCGAGCACGACGTTCCGCGAGCTGCCGGACAAGGAAAAGCAGGGTCTCGACGAGAAGAGCGCCAAGGCGCTGATGCTGGCCAAGCCGACCATGATCAAGCGGCCGGTGCTGGAGGTAGGCGACCGGGTTATGGTCGGGTTCAAGGCTGATGTCTATGAGGCGGCGGTGGGGAAGTAGAGCTGCCTCTCGTTCCACGGTGTTCCGTGGCGCCCCCCTCTGTCCTGCCGGACATCTCCCCCTCAAGTGGGGAGATTGGCAGCTTCGCCGCTCCGCCATTCCTGTCACGTTCGGGATTTGCGAAGAAGATGATGACAGCGGATCTCCCCACCTGAGGGGGAGATGGCCGGCAGGCCAGAGGGGGGGCGCTGTCCCGCCGACCGCCATAAAATCTCAGCGTCCGCGCAAATACCCCGCCAGCGCCACCGCATTGTTGTGCGCCTCGTCATGCGCGCCGTAGAGCAGCGTCACCTTGCCGTTACCCAGCAGGCCTCGCAACTGCGTCACCGCCGCGCCATTCCCATCCAGCTCAGCGCGATACCGCTCCTGAAATTCCGCCCAGCGCGCCGCCTCGTGTCCGAACCACTTTCGCAGCTCGTCGCTCGGCGCGATGTCCTTCAACCACAGCGTCAGCGCGGCGTCTTGCTTGCTGACGCCGCGCGGCCAGATGCGGTCGACCAGAACCCGCTGCCCGTCATCGGCAGCGGGCGGCTCGTAGATACGCTTGACCGCGATGTTGAAGGCCATCACACCTCTCGGCTGCAACCCTCAGGCCCACTCGCCCTTGCGCATGACAGGCACGCGGGCGCCGTCCTTGTGGACGCCATCGATGTCGATCTTGTCCGAGCCGATCATCCAGTCGATGTGGATGAAGCTCTTGTTGCCGCCGCGCGCCGCGATCTCGTCCTGGCTGAGCGAGGCGCCGTCGACGAAGCACTTCGAATAGCATTGGCCGAGCGCGATGTGGCAGGCGGCGTTCTCGTCGAACAGCGTGTTGAAGAACAACAGGCCGCTGGCCGAGATCGGCGAGGAATGCGGCACCAGCGCCACTTCGCCGAGGCGGCGCGCGCCCTCATCTGTATCGAGCACCTTTTTCAGCACATCCTCGCCCTTCGAAGCCTTGGCCTCGACGATCCTGCCTTCTTCGAAACGCACCGAAATGTCGTCGATCAGCGTGCCTTGGTAGGACAGCGGCTTGGTCGAGGAGACATGGCCTTCGACCCGCCTCGCATGCGGCGTGGTGAAGACCTCCTCGGTCGGGATGTTGGGGTTGCAGGTGATGCCGTTCTTGGCGGTCGAGGCGCCGCCCATCCATTCATGGCCGTCCGCAAGCCCAACCGTCAGGTCGGTGCCCGGTCCGGTGAAGTGCAGCGCATGGAAATTATGGCCGTTGAGCCATTCGGTGCGGCTGCGCAGCGCCGCGTTGTGCGCCCTCCAGTTGCCGATCGGATCCTCCACATCGACCCGCGACGCGGCGAAGATGGCATCGGCGAGTTTCACGACCGCAACATCGTCGGCATCGCCGGGGAAGACCTGTTTGGCCCAGGCGAGGTCCGGATAGGCGACGATGTTCCAGTTGATGTCGAAGCCGGTGATCTTTTCCAGCGCCGGCTGATAAGCCATCGAATTGGCCTTGTTGGCGCGCGCCACTTTCGCCGGATCCTGTGCGGAGAGCAGCGACGGATCCTCGCCGCGCACCGCAAGCCTGGCCGCATTGTTGGAGAAGGCCTTCGCCATGCCTTCATAGAGCCAGCCGGCGGCGCGGTCGAAACCGGCATCGGCGCCGAAGCGGTAGCGCGCCAGCGTCATCTCGTCATCGTTGAAGATCGGCGTCACCAGGCCGGCGCCGGCCTTGTAGGCATGCTCGACGATCCGCCTGGTTAGCGGCAGTGCCGCGATCGATGACGTTAGCACCAGATCCTGGCCTGGCTGCAATTGCAGCCCGACCTTGATGGCGACTTCCGCCAGCCTGTCGAGCTTCACCGGGTCGATCGATGCGGAAACGCCGCGCGAATGTGTGGTCATGATCCTGCCTGTCGTAGTTTGATGTCCGGCCTACCATAGAGCGGCGGCGCGGCGCTTTCCACCGCGATCGCGCCGGCGGGTTTTGGGTTTGCGGACCCGAACCGCGCCATGGTTGCTTCGATCTCTTCCCTGATCCAGACCTTGAAATCCCGGACCTTGCGGCTTTCCGCCTTGACGGACGAGGTCACCAGCCAATAGCCGAGCCCGCTCTGGGCGCGGATACCGAAAGGCGCCACCAGCCGCCCGTCGGCCAGCGCATCCGCGGCGAGCAATTGCCAGCCCAGCATCACGCCATGGCCGGCAATCGCCGATTCCAGGCACAGCATCGGGTCGGTGAAACGCGCACCCTTGAGGAAGCTGACAGGTGGGACACCGGCCGTCTCGAACCAGCTTTCCCAGTTGATCATTGCTCGCTCGTCGGTGATCGCGCAGGTCTGGGCAAGGTCCTCGACCGACTTCAGTTTTTGGGCAATCGCCGGCGCGCAGACCGGGAAGACTTCCTGCGCCAAGAGCAGTTCCGTGCGCCCGCCCGGCCATTTGCCGTCGCCAAGCCGGATGGCGATGTCGATGTCTGAGTGATCGAGATTGGCCAGCCGCACCGAAGCGTCGATGCGCAGCAGCACGTTGGGATGTCGGTCGAAGTGGCGAGATAGTCTGGGCAACAGCCACTTCGAGGCAAAGGCCGGCGCCACCGAAACCACCAATGTGCATTGCGTAGCCTCGTCGGCCAGCGCCACGGCCTGGGAAAGCTCACGAAATCCAGCACCAAGGCGGGCCGCGAAGACGGCGCCGAATTCGGTCAGCACCAGACCGCTCGCCGTTCGCTCGAACAGCGCCTGGCCGAGCTGTTTTTCGGTACGGCTTATCTGCTGGCTGACGGCGCTGACGGAAACGTTGAGCTCACCGGCGGCCGCCGCCAGCGATCCGAGACGGGCAACGGTTTCGACGGCGCGCAGGCCGTTGAGGTGGACGCGGTTGAGCATGGCCATTGAGTTTTTCTAAACTGATCCGGCTGAAATCTCAATTGAAAGGCATGTCGAAACGGCGGATTTTATCGGAAGAGACAGACCTGTGGAGCCGGAAATGCTGAGGATCTTGTCGTCGTCGCTGAAGGTCTTTTTCGCTGCGAGTACGCCGTATGAGCCGCACCCGGACGGCGAAACGCAGAGATGGCTGACCGATCCGCTTTCGCATCCGGTGCTGAACACCATGTCGGAACGCGAACTGGGCGATGTGCCGTTCAGGCTGACGGCACGGCGGACAGTGCACGAGACGGCCCCATTGCACGCCGGCGGCCGCTGCTGAGCAGGCGCCAAGCCTTCCGGCTTGAGGAAAGTCGAGGCGAGCACCACGTCCCGCGCACGCACTGGCCCAACAGATGGCGATTGTTTCAGCGACCCCTGCACTTATTGTGCAGTGCAATGACATCAGCCACCTCGACAGCGCTGCGTTTCGCCTTCGCCGGCATGATTGCCATGGCGGTTGCCATGGGCATCGGCCGTTTCGTCTACACGCCGATCCTGCCCGGCATGATGCAGGAATTGCATCTGTCGCCTGCCGATGCCGGTTGGATCGCGTCGGCCAATTATCTCGGCTACCTCGTCGGCGCGTTGGCAGCGGCGGGCGGCTGGGCGCATGGGCGCGAGCGCCTGCTGATGCTGGCGGGGCTTGGCGCCAGTACGGTCCTTGCCGCGCTGATGGGGCTGACCGATGCGATGGCCGGCTTTCTCGTCATCCGCTTTCTGGCCGGTCTGGCCAGCGCCTTCGTCATGGTGTTCATGGCCAGGATCGGTTTCAGCCACATAAACGCTGCCGGGCGCAGCGACCTGCAGGCCTGGCATTTCGGTGGCGTTGGCCTGGGCATCGCTGTGTCGGCGGCGATGATGGCGGTGCTGGTCGCCGAGCATTCGGGCTGGGCTGCAGGCTGGCTGTGGTCGGCGGCGATTTCGGCCTGTGGTTTCGTCCTCGTTGCGCTGTTGGCCAATGAGGGTCCGCTCGGCAACGGCGAAGTCACCCGCGAGCCGGCACTGCGGATGGACCGGTCGTTGGTCAAGGTCATCGTCGCCTACGGCCTGTTCGGCTTTGGCTATGTGGTGACGGCGACATTCCTGGTCGCCATCGTCCGGCAAGGCGGCGGCAGCCGCGTCTTCGAGGCCATGGTGTGGATGGTCGCCGGTCTTGCGGGCTTTCCCTCAGTCTGGCTCTGGCAGAAGATCGCGGCCCGCACCGGCCTCTATGCCGCCTATGCGCTGGCGTGCTTCATCGAAGTTGCCGGCGTCACCGCCAGCGTCGCCATCGGCGGCGCCACCGGGCCGCTGCTTTCCGGCGTGCTGCTCGGTGGCACCTTCATTGCCATCACCGCATTTGGCCTGCAGGCCGCCCGGCAGCAGGCGCCAAGCGCGCCGCGGATTCGCCCTGATGACGGCTGCGTTCGGCCTTGGCCAGATCATCGGGCCGGTCGCCGCCGGGTTTCTGGCGCAGATGTCCGGCGATTTCTTCCTCGCCTCGATCACAGCCGCGATCGTGCTGGTCGTCTCCGGCGCCATCACATGGTCGGCTGCGCCAAAATCGCCATGATTGTGGGCTTGCTGTGCCGGGCATCGGGCACGGGCATTTTCTTTCCCACTAATGTGTGACTTTATGCCCGCTGTCGTCAGCTGATTTGCGCCTAGATCGAGGAATTCGCCACAGTGTTCGTATCCTTTTTCCCGCAGCCGAAGCTGTTCTTCACTTCGGCCGCCGTCTGGAGCCTTGCGGCGATCCTGTTCTGGTTCTTCGGTGGTGAACAATTAGGTACGGTTTTCGGATTGCCGCCCGCCGCGGCCGGCGCGCCGCCCATCATCGGCATCGCCATCCTCGTATCGAAGCCGTTCCTCTGGTTCTATCTCTATTTCGCGTTCTGCGTGCTCGTCTTCTACGCATTCTGGAGCTGGTATTCGCCGCATCCATGGCAACGCTGGTCGATCCTGATGACCGCGGTCATCCTGTTCTTCATCTATTTCAATGTGCAGGTCAGCGTCGCCGTCAACGCCTGGTATGGGCCTTTCTTCGACTATGTGCAGGGGCTGATGTCGGGGACTGGAAAGTCGACCAACAGCGAATTTTATATCGGATTGGCTGATTTTTCGTGGCTCGCCCTGGTCGGCATGAATGTGCAGGTGGTCAACGCCTTCATCGTCAGTCACTGGATCTTCCGTTGGCGCACGGCGATGAACAACTACTTCGTCGAGAATTGGGGCAGGCTACGCCATATCGAGGGTGCCTCGCAGCGCATCCAGGAAGACACGATGCGGTTCTCGCAGATCATGGAAGATCTCGGCTCCAGCTTCGTCCAGTCGATTATGACGTTGATCGCATTCCTGCCGGTCATGATCCAGTTGCAGGCCCATATCACCGAGTTGCCGATTATCGGCGCGATTCCACAGCCATTGGTTGTCGCAGCCCTTGCCTGGTGTCTGTTCGGGACGATCTCGGTCATGGTTGCAGGTCTGAAACTTCCAGGGCTGCAGTTCCGCAACCAGCGCGTTGAGGCAGCCTACCGCAAGGAACTCGTCTACGGCGAGGATCACGCGGACCGGGCCCAGCCGGCCACCACGGCCGAGCTGTTCGAGAATGTTCGCCACAATTATTTCAGGCTCTATTTCCACTACATCTATTTCAACGTCGTCCGTTACACCTACCTGCAGGCCGACAACATTTTCTCGCTGCTGATCCTCGGTCCCTCGCTGGTGGCGCACAAGATCACGTTCGGCGCGCTGAACCAGATTTCGAACGCATTCGGCAAGGTGACCGGTTCACTGCAGTTTCTGCTCACCTCCTGGTCGACCATCGTCGAGCTGCAATCGGTCCACAAGCGCCTGCGCGCCTTCGAGGCGACGCTGCAAGGCGAGCCGCTGCCCGATATCGACCAGCGCTATCTGGCAAGGCAGGGCGCTGAGGATCCGGCCTAAAGATCGAGGTTGGAAACGAACCGGGTTGGCGGCTCAGCCGCCGACCGAGACCTGCCTCTGGCCGGCATCCTGGCGCGAAACATAATCGCGAAAACTGATGCATTCGACATCGGCCTTGACACAGACATCGCCGGCAAAACGCTCCAGCGCGTTCCAGTAGGCGCCGTCATTCATCAGCGCGAAGTGGAAGCCGAGCTCCAGCGGAATGCGCTTGCCGGCATACTGCTTGTCGAAGGCGGCGCGGAAGGCATCATAGGTCCGGTTGGCGAACTCGCCCGCTTGGCTTGGCCGTTCGAAGCCGCCGGAATGCCTGACATAGAGATTGTAGTCCATGGCGATCACCGGCCGTGACTTCGGTCCTTCTGGAATCTGCGGCAGCGAAAAGTGCATGACGCCGTTGCTGGCCGTCGGTCGGGCGGGGCCCTGCGAGACGCCGCTGGCGTCGAATTGATAGCCGGCGGCCGGCAGCGCTTCATAGAGCGCCTTGCCCGTCGACAGATACGGCGCGCGAAAACCGACAACCGCATGCCGTGCGAAATCGCGCCAGCCCTCAGGCTCGGGCGCAATGCCGTTGATGGCATAGGCGTTCTCGAGAATGTGCTCGAACGAACCGAACTCTTTCAGCCAGTCGGCCTTGCTCCAGTCCTTGCCGTCGAAATGGCCGCAGCCATGGCTGGCGATGTCGTGGCCCTCATGCGCGGCAAGCCCGATCTGCTCGAGCCGGTCGGTGACTTCCTGTTTCGAGGCGGCAAAGCCGATATTGGATTTCCCGGCGCTTCTGCCGGGTGCGGTGTATTCCTTGCGTGTTTCCGTCGACAGCAGGAAGACGCAGGACAGAAAATAGGTGAAATGTGCCCCGGTGCGCTCAGCCAGTGCTCGACTGCGCTTCCACTGCGAAATGTCGCGGGCGCTGTCGAACGAGATGATGACGACCTGCTTGGGCTTTGCCGGCACCGGTGGCGCGGGCGGGTCGGCCAGAGCCACGCCGGCAGTGACGAGCGCGGCAAGTGAAAACGCAACAACGCGGAACGGACGAAGCATAGGAAATCTGATCTTAACTCGGGGAACGTCTGCAAGCCGGCTATCGCCTAAATGTGGCGCGGGTGCGATGGGCCTCTTCGGCTGCTCGTCCGGGGCAAACATCCGTTTGCCCCGGACAATAGCGATTTTCCGGTTGAACCCCTTCCATGCCGGCAAAATTTCGCTAAAACGCGGGCTGACAAAGGCCCGACCGGGCAGGAATGGTTTGATTTGATGTCCGACGACAGTTTTATCCGTGAAGTCAACGACGAGATCCGTCGCGAACAGGCGCAGGCGCTGTGGGACCGTTTTGGCCCAGCCCTGATTGTCGTTGCGATCCTCGTGGTGCTCGGCACCGCAGCCTTCGTCGGCTATCGCTATTGGGACGAGACGCGCGCCAACCGCTCGGGCGATGCGTTCTCGCAGGCGCTGAAGCTTGCCAATGACGGCAAGAACGATGAGGCGCTGACCGCGCTCGATCAGTTGGAGAAGGATGGCTACGGCGCCTATCCGCTGCTCGCACGCATGCGCGGCGCGACCGTCAAGGCGAACAAGGGCGACGTTCCCGCCGCCGTCAAGGATTTCGACGAAGTCGCCGCCGACACGGCCATTCCCCAGAGCATTCGCGACATGGCGCGGCTGCGGGCAGCGCTGCTGCTCGTCGACCATGGCTCGTTCGCCGACGTGTCCAGCCGTGTCGAAGCGCTGACATCCGACACCAACACGCTGCGCCACACGGCGCGCGAGGCGCTCGGCCTTTCCGCCTGGAAGGAAGGCAAGACGCAGGATGCGCTGAAACTGTTCGACCAGATCGCCGCCGATGACGGCGCCCCGCGCAACACCCGCGAGCGCGCAACATTGATGTCCGAGCTGATCCGCGGGTCGGGCAGTGCGTCGTGACCTTCAAAGTCGCCATCATCGGCAGACCTAACGTCGGCAAATCGACTCTCTTCAATCGGCTGGTGGGAAGAAAGCTGGCGCTTGTCGACGACACGCCGGGCGTCACCCGCGATCGTCGCGTCCACGCCGCCAAGCTCTACGACCTGCATTTCGATGTCATCGACACCGCCGGCTTCGAGAACGCTGGTGCCTCGACCTTGCCCGGCCGCATGCGTGCGCAGACCGAGATCGCTATCCGCGAGGCCGACCTGATCTTCTTCACCATCGACGCCAAGTCCGGCCTTTTGCCTGACGACAGGACCTTCGCCGAGATCGTGCGCAAGTCCGGCAAGCCGGTCGTGCTGGTCGCCAACAAGGCCGAGGCGAAGGGCGCCCAGGGCGGTATGCTGGAAGCCTGGGAGCTCGGCCTTGGCGAGCCGATCCCGGTTTCGGCCGAGCATGGCCAGGGCATGCCCGATTTGCGCGACGCCGTGATCGGCGCGCTCGGCGAAGCGCGCGCCTTCGGCGAAGACGAAGATGGCGAAGACGAAGAGATCGCTGCCGGCGAGGTGCTGATCGGCGAGGATATCGCCGATCCGGATGCCGAGCACACCTATGACGACACCAAGCCGATGCGCATCGCCGTCGTCGGCCGTCCCAATGCCGGCAAGTCGACGCTGATCAACGCGCTGATCGGCGAAGAACGGCTGCTCACCGGACCGGAAGCCGGCATCACCCGTGATTCGATCTCGGTCGATTGGGATTGGCATGGCCGCCGCCTGAAGCTGTTCGATACGGCCGGCATGCGCCGCAAGGCCAGGATTCACGAAAAGCTCGAAGTGATGTCGGTGCAGGACGGCCTGCGCGCCATCCGCTTCGCCGAGATCGTCATCATCGTGCTCGACGCCACCATTCCCTTCGAGAAGCAGGATCTGCAGATCGCCGACCTGATCATCAGGGAAGGGCGGGCGCCGGTGATCGCCTTCAACAAATGGGACCTGATCGACCATCCCCAGGAGCTTCTGGCCGAACTGCGCGAGAAGACGGAACGGCTTCTTCCCCAGGCGCGCGGCCTGCAGGCCGTACCTGTCTCCGGCGAGACCGGGCGCGGCCTCGACAAGCTGATGGATGCCGTCATCAGGACCCACAAGGTATGGAACAGCCGCGTCTCGACCGGCAAGCTCAACCGCTGGCTGGAAGGCATCCTGGCACACCATCCGCCGCCTGCCGTGGCAGGGCGCCGGCTGAAGGTCAAATACGTCACCCAGGCCAAGACCCGGCCGCCGGGTTTCGTTGTCCAGTGCTCGCGGCCCGATGCGATGCCGCAATCCTATGTCCGCTATCTCTCCAACAGCCTGCGCGAAGCCTTCGATATGCCCGGCGTGCCGATCCGCATCGCGCTGCGCACGTCGGACAATCCGTTCGCCGGCAGGTCGAACAAGCGTAAATAAGCGGTCGGGCGCTGGATACCTGTTCCGGCTGTCTAAGCGACCTCCTTCAACCGCTCGTCCCGTGGCAGCGCCTGCAACGCCGCCTGCAGTAATATGTCGGCCAGCCGCGCTGCCACCGGATCCAGTTCAGCATCCTTCTGGTGCAGCACCAACGCCATTTTGGGCAATGCCGGCAGCCCGGCGATCTCCGGCGTCATCGCGCTGACGCTGGCCGGCAGGCCGATGTCGGTGCGGATTGTCAGCCCCAGCCCCGCCGCCACGGCTGCCCAGATGCCGCCAAGGCTCGGGCTGGAAAAGGCCATCCGCCACGACAGGCCGGCGCGGTCGAGCGTTTCGGTTGCCACCGTGCGCAGAAGGCATGGCGCTTCGAGCGCCACCAGCGGCAGCGGCTCACTGTTGCGCAGGCTGGTCTCGATACGCTTTGCCGACCCGATCCAGCGCATCGGCACATCGGCGACATGCTGGCTGTAGGGCAGCGTTTCGCCGCAGTGCCAGGC